>JBMTWK010000154.1:0-7262 GCA_049452395.1 Prochlorothrix sp.
GGTTGCCCCGAATCCCCCCGTGGTTGCCCCGAATCCCCCCGTGGTTGCCCCGAATTTCGTTGTGGCTGACCCAAATCTCACTGTGGCTGACCCGAATTCTGTTGGTTTTGCCCCGAATCTTCCCGTTGATGTCCCGAATCTCGCTGTGGCTGACCCGAATTCTGCTGGTTTTGCCCCGGTTTTTGCTGGGATTGACCTGAACCCCGCTGGTTTTAACCCTAATTCTGCTGTTTTCCCCCCGGTTTTGGCCCCGGCTATTCCCTTGGCTCAGGTGCGGGGCATTGCCTGCGATCGCCAGAGCCGTAATTTAATCTTGATCGATCGCCAAAACCAGCCCTTGGCGCTGAACCCCGAACTCCAACCCCGATCGCTGCAACAGATTGTATTGGGTCTGAGTACCTGGAGCTATGCCCGTCAGCCCCAGGCTTTGCCTTGGGTTTTGCAGGGATTGGTGCGGGTGAGCGATCGCCGCCAGTGGCAGGGCATTAACCAATGGCTCAATGGTTGGGTGGAGTGGATGGCGACGCGGGATGTGGCGATCGCGGCCCATTTGTTCCAAGAAAGCCTCGATCGGCCTCCGGCCCCGGTGCCCGCCCTGCCCGATCGGCCTTGGGCGACAACCCTAGATGCCCTCGATCCCCAAGCTCGGCCCCTGGTTGCCCCGGTTGGGTCTGGGGCTAATTCCCTCGATCGCCCGGTTTATCGGCTTCCAGCCAGTTTCCGGCCCTCGCTTCAGTCCATTGCGCGGGGGGCGCTGACTCCGGTGGATTTCTTCGATCGCCGCTGGGCACTGTGGGAAAGTCGGGTCCAACAGTCTGGGGCGTTGGTGCCTTGGGTGCAGGGTTGGCAGCGGGTGGGCGATCGGGTGCTGCCCCAACTGGAACCGCTGCAACAGTGGCTCGATCGTCATTTCTTTGGCCATTGGATTCCGCCCCTGCCGATGGGGGGTGCGCTGTCTGGGTATCCCTCCCGATCGGGGGTAGCGTCTACGGCTGCTCCGGCTTCGGCTTTGGCGGCTTCTAAAGCATCGGCTGCTCCGGCTGCGAAAGCTTGGAATGCTTCTAGGGTTTCGGCTAAGGCTGCGCCTAGGGCTGCGGCTGCTAAAGCTTCCACCAGTTCCGCTGCCCTGCCCCTCTCTCCCGGTGCCCAGGCTTGGCTAGATACCTTTTTTGATCCGGTGGTTGAACCGGTTGCCTTGCCGCCCAGTACCTTGCCAACCCGCCCCTTTCCTGTGCCGCCTCCCCATCCCGATCTCGCCTTCTGGGACTGGCCTAGGGTGGAGTTGGATTATTTAGAGAATGCTGCGACGCTTCCGTTCTCTCAACCGGAGGTCTTAGACTTACCAGTTACCCCTGACGCTGGTGAATCTGGTTTTGCGTCTGATATCGCCTCTGACGTTGCCTTTGATATCGCGTCTGATGTTGCCTCTGATATCGCCCCTGATGTTGCCTTTGATATCGCGTCTGATATCGCCTCTGATTTAGCCGCCAGTGATGGGTTCTCTACCGATTTGCGCTCTTCTACTTCTGATTGTTTAAGTACAACTTTGGCCTCTTCTTCCCCAAACTCCAATCCCCAGACTCCCCCCCTTCGGGAGCCGTGGCATTCTTGGCCGCTTTCTGCCGATGATGGCCATAATCCAGCCGAACCTGCTGGTTTCCTGGTGCCTCCCTCTACTGTCCCCAACTCCCTCTGGCCAGACCCCTTGCCCCCAGACCCGGCCTCGATCGCGCCGGATCCCACCTTGCCTGAAGCGGGCAATTTGGATTGGCAGGAGTCTTGGATTGAAACCCCCGCTGTCCCTGTGGGCTATGAGCAGCACCCCCTAGAGCGCCTTTTAAACTGGCTCGATCGGGGGTTGGCTTGGGTGGAAAATACAGTCCAACGATTGCTTCAGCGGCTTCTGCGAAGTCGGCCACCCCGCTGAACCTTGCGAGACCGTGCCTTGACTATTTGGGTAGCAGGTTAGGCTAATAATCCCGTGGATCCATGATCTCTACATCAGGTTTTGACCTTTGCATCTGGTGTTCACTGTGCCCCTACCCCCGATGTTTTCATGCTTAACCCATTTGTCGCTTCTCCCCAGTCTGCTTTGCCGGATCTATCCCAATGCCCTGGGATCGTGACGCTGCGAGGCTATTTGAGGACACTAGACCTTGGGGCCGTATCCCCTCAGATTTCCCTGGAGTGCTTGGGAGAGGCATTGCAGATCAAGCAAATGGCCGGTGATTGGCAGGTGCTCTTGGGAGAACAGGAGCAGCCTCTGCCGGAGCATTCGCGCGGGTGGTGGGCACGGGTGGCGGAGACCGATCGAGGGCGATTGTGGGAAGCGCTCCACCGGGGCAGTCCTCCGTTTTTGGTCCAGTGGCTGAACCCTGCCGGGTGTTCCTATAGCCTTGCGGTGCAGACGATCGTCACCTCACCAGCCTCGGACCCATCGGTCCTCCCGCCGCTTGCTAAGGTTCAGCCCGCCCAAGCGGAAGGGCAGTGGGTATTTTTGTGGGCCATGATTTTAACGGAGCCTGTGTCGGTGTCCCGGTCCGTTGCCCCCTGCCCGATCGCCCTCTCGTCTGCCCCCGTTGTTCTCTCTTCCCCCGCTGCCCCTGCTGCCCTCTCTTCCCCATCCTCCCCATCCTCCCCAGCAGACCCTGGGGCGGCTCTGCTCTGCCGGGACTACCAAGCCCTGTTTGAATACCACCCGCTGCCGCTGTGGTTACTCGACTGCCGGAATTATCGCTTTCTCCAGGTCAATGGGGCGGCCTGCCAGGAATATGGCTATGGTTCTGAGGGTTTCCAAGCCCTAACCCTGGCTGATCTACATCTTGCGGAGGTTTGGTCCGCCTTGGCCAAAACACTGGGGCGATCGGTGCAGGACTACCAGCGGGGGTATAGGGGTGCGTCCCGGCAGTGGGTTGGGCCGCAGCGGCGGCAGGATGGCTCTAGCTTGACGGTGGCGCTGTGCTGGACGGTGGTGCCCTTGGCCGATCGCCTGGGACTGCTGATGGTGGCGGAGAATATTTCTGAGCGGGTGCAGGCTGAGGCGGTGCTGTGGCAGTCCCACCAACGCTATGAGTCCTTGGTGAACTCCATTGATGGCATTGTTTGGGAGTTTGACCTCGATCGGCTGCAATTTACCTTTGTCAACCGGAAAGCAGAGGAGTTTCTGGGCTATCCCGTTGCGCAGTGGCTAGAGGAGCCGAATTTTTGGGTGAATCATGTTCACCCCGATGATCAAGATTGGGTGTTTACCCTGTGCCGATCGCGATCGAGCCAGTCCGAGAGCCGAGATTTTGAGTACCGGATGATTAGTGCGAGTCAGCAGGTGGTCTGGCTGCGCGATATTGTGACCTTAGTGGAGGGAGAAAACGATTGCTCTAAATTGCGCGGCATTATGGTCAATGTGACCCAACAAAAGGAGTCTAATGCCCTTCTGCGCCAGTATGAAAAGATTGTTTCCAATGCCAGTGACAGTATTGCGCTGTTGGAACCCCTGGCCGATGGGTCCTACGTGTATCGGGTGGTCAACCGGGGCTATCTCAGCCGTTTTAACCTGAATTACAGCGATATTGTCGGTCATAAGGTGCTGGATCTGCTGGGGGATGAATTTTACTACAATACGGTTAAACCCTACCTAGATCGCTGCCGGACTGGGGAAACAGTGCAATATGAAACTTGGTTTGATCACCCGGTGGCAGGGCGCAACTTTTTGAGTGTGACCTATTCCCCGGATCAGGATAGTGACGGCATTGTTAGCAGTATTGTCGTCAGTGTGCGGGATTTAACGGCGCTGAAGCAGGCGGAGATTGCCTTGCTCGACCAAGCGGAGCGGGAGCGCTTTTTACTCAGTATGATGAATCGGATTCGGAACTCCCTCAGCTTGGAAACGATTTTGGCCACAACGGTGGCGGAGGTGCGCCAGATGTTGGGGAACGATCGGGTGTTGGTCTGCTGCTTTTTCCCGGAAACAACGGAATCTAACCAATGCACCCTCCTGGATGAAGAAATCATCGATGTTGCGGCAGTTACAGCCCTATTTCGCGGCAAAGTGGTAGCGGAGTCTGTAGTAGAGGGCTATCCTTCCCTCCTCAACCATTGGATTCAAGACCTGCCTCCAGAGGTGCAGGTGAGTCTCTCGGTTTGCTCGCCGATGGGTGCCTATTCCAGCAAAAGCGACCCCCAGGGATGCTGGAATTACCTAGGCCCCGCCATGCCCACAGCCCCGCTCTCCCCTCAGATTTTGCGCCCCGATGGCACGGCACTGCCGGAAACTCCACCTGCGTTGTCGGCCTTGGTTTTGCCCATTGTGACCCAGCCCGAAGGGCGGCGACCGGCGACAGATCCTCGCCTTTGGGGCTATTTACTGCTCCACCACTACCAAGCGCCCCGGACCTGGCGCGATCAAGACTTGGCGCTGCTGCAACAACTGACCGAGCAACTGGCGATCGCCATCCATCAGTCAGAACTCTACCGCAGCCTAGAGCAAGCCAACCAACAGCTCAGCTACTGGGCCGATCATGATGCCCTAACCCATGTGGCCAACCGCCGCTTCTTTAACCGCTATCTCAAACAGGAATGGCGACGTTTAAGCCGAGATAAGGGTATTTTAAGCTTAATTCTCTGTGATGTAGACTACTTCAAAGCCTACAACGATACCTATGGCCATGTGGCGGGCGATCGCTGCCTGCAACAGGTGGCCCAAACCCTTGCCAGTGTGCTCAAGCGTCCGGCGGATTTGGTGGCCCGCTATGGGGGAGAGGAGTTTGTGATGGTGTTGCCCCAAACCGACTTGGAGGGGGCGATCGTGCTGGTGCAGCAAATTCAAGCCCGCGTTAGCCAGTTGTCAATTCCCCATCATGGCTCCTTGGTGGCCACAACCCTCACCCTCAGCTTTGGCCTTGCCAGTGCCTCCCCCTCCCTGCAAATGTCCGTGCGCAACCTGCTGAAACAGGCGGATTTGGCCCTTTACCAAGCCAAGGACAGCGGGCGAAATCGCTATGCGTGGGCCGATGTGATGGCAGCGGAAGACTTTGGCGCAGCGGAAGACCTTGGCATAACAGAGGGGGCTGATCCCTTGGACGATCGACCGTTGGAGTTCTAAAATGCCTAAGCACTCTATGTCATAACCCGATCAAAGTTTTCCATGGCTGGTCATAGTAAATGGGCGAATATTAAGCGACAAAAGGCACGGGTTGATGCCAAGAAGGGCAATGTCTTCACCAAGATCTCACGGGAGATTATTGTGGCGGCCCGCCAAGGTGTGCCCAACCCGGAGGGCAATTTCCAACTGCGGGTGGCGATCGAAAAGGCCAAGGCCGCTGGGGTGCCCAAGGATAATATTGAGCGGGCGATCGCCAAGGGGGCCGGAACCTACGGCGGGGCCGATAGCCTAGAGGAGGTGCGCTATGAGGGCTACGGTCCGGGGGGCGTGGCGGTGCTGATTGAGGCGCTGACGGATAACCGCAACCGAACAGCAGCGGATCTGCGGGCGGCCTTTAGCAAAAATGGCGGCAACCTGGGGGAAACGGGCTGTGTCAGTTGGATGTTTGCCCAAAAGGGGGTCGCGACGATCGCCGGGGATTTCCAAGACGAAGAGGCGCTGCTGGAAGCTTCCCTAGAGGGAGGAGCCGAGAGCTACGAGTTGCTAGAAGACGAGGAGGCCGATCGGCCCCTGATGGAGGTCTTTACGGAGGTCACTAATCTGGAATATCTAACCCAGGTGCTCAAAGCGCGGGGCTACACGTTGACAGGGGCCGAATTGCGTTGGATTCCGGGCAATACTTTGGAGGTGACCGACGCTGATCAGGCCAAGGTGCTCCTCAAACTGATCGATGCCTTGGATAACTTGGATGATGTCCAGACGGTGACGGCTAACTTTGAGATGACGGATGCTTTAATGGCGGATGCCTTTAGCTAGGCGATCCCGTGGGGCGATTCTATGGGATTCCTTAATAATCGCCACAATGGCAAAAGATCCGGCTACGATCGGACTCAAACACCGTAAGGGCGTGGTTTCCGCGCCCCAATCCCTGTTTCCTTCTCATCCGTTTTTCTCAGATCATCATGCCTGTGCTCTCTTCCTCCGCTCCCGACTGTTTAGTGATTGGGGCGGGCCTCTCCGGCTTAATCTTGGCCCGCCAGCTTCAGCAACACAACCGCACGACGGTTATTTTGGACAAGGGACGCGGTTTGGGGGGGCGCTTGGCGACTCGGCGCATCCCCTATAACCATGTGGGAGAGGCTGCGCTGGACTATGGTGCCCAATATTTCCAGGCCCAAACCAATGTCTTTCAGAATTTAGTGGCCCAGTGGATGGTGCAGGGGGTAGTCACGCCGTGGTTTCACCAGAATGAAGCCCCCCGCTATCGTGGCACCCCCAATAATCGGGCGATCGCCAAATATTTGGCCCAAGGCTTGCAGGTTCAGACCCAGGCGCGGGTCGATCGGCTCCAGTACGTGGACGATCGCTGGATTGTGACCACGGCGGCGGGCGATCGCTGGGACGTGCCCCATTTGGCCATCACGGCCCCTGTCCCCCAAGCCCTTGCGCTCCTAGCCGACACTCCCCTACCGCCCCCCCTCCAGCAGTCCCTAGAACAGGTCACCTACCACGCCTGTATTGCCGTCCTCACCCTCCTCGCCCACCCCAGCCAAATCCCCGCCCCCGGTGGCCTGAAGATTCGGGAGGAACCCCTCGTCTGGATTGCTTGCAATCAGCAAAAGGGTGTTTCCCCCCAAGTTCCCGCCGTTACGCTCCATGCTAGCCCCACTTTTAGCGAAGACTGCTGGGATTTGCCCGATGGCGAGATTTTGCAGCGGTTGGTGCAGGCGGCTGCGCCTTGGTTGGGGGCGGCGGTGGTGTCGGCCCAGGTTCACCGCTGGCGCTATAGTTTGCCCGATCGGGTCTTTGGGGCACGGTACGGGGCCGATCGGGCGCTGGGGCTGGTGCTGGCGGGGGATGCCTTCCAAACCCCAGAGATGGCCCAGCAGTTATCGCCGATGGAGGGGGCGGTTTTGTCGGGCTTAGCGGCGGCTGATCAGTTACTAAGCTGGTAGGAATCTGTTAGAGCTGATTTATGAAGTAAATCTTAAGAGAGCTGAAAGCACTGTAGTGAAGGGGTTGTAGCGATTCGGTACTCAAAAACACTATTTTGCAAAACCCCTGCTATGACTGCGTTTCAGCGACTTCGTAAATCAGCTCTCAGAGGGTCGTATAGCAATCGACCATTTGATTAGGACTATACTGTAGAGTGAAATGCTAGCAA
>JBMTWK010000155.1:0-7221 GCA_049452395.1 Prochlorothrix sp.
GTGGGGACTGGAGTTCTGCCGTGTTTTGCCAGAGTTCTGCTGTAGTTCTGCTGTAGTTCTGCTGTAAGTCCTGCCTTGATTTCGCCAATTAATTCCAGCATTAACCCCAAAATTAGCACTAAATTTCACCCTAACCCTAATCTATGTCTGACATTCACCAATATCAGCCCCCCCTCGCCTTTATCCCCCCCCACTTTAACCCTTGGGTGCTGCGCCTTACCCAGGCTCTGCTGCCGGTGTTGCTGCGCCGTAGCAAACTCGATCGGATCCAGGTTGCCCACCTCGATCGGATCCAGACCCAATACCACGCCTTCCAGCAGGGCAAAACCCGCTTGCTCCTAGCCTTCCGCCACCCCAGCGTTGACGATCCCCTGGTCCTGTTTCACCTCCTAGCCCAGCACCTCCCCCGCCGAACCTCCCCCAAAGATCGCTCCTCCGATCGGCCCCTCTCCAAACCCATCCACAGTCATTTTCTCTACGATCGGGGCATTCCCCTCTGGGCGGGGAACTGGGTCGGCTGGCTCTACTCCCGACTGGGGGGAGTGCCAATTCACCGGGGCAAACTGGATATGCAGGGGTTGCGGACAGCACGGCAACTGCTGGTTTCGGGCGATTTTCCCTTTGCTGCGGCTCCTGAAGGGGCAACCAATGGCCATAATGACATTATTAGCCCCCTAGAGCCAGGAATTGCCCAATTGGCCTTTTGGGCCGCAGAAGATCTACAAAAAGCACAGCAGTATTCCACCACCGTCGCCATTTTGCCGATCGGCCTGCGCTACCACTATTTCAAGGCACCCTGGGCCGAGATCGATCGCCTGCTGACCACCCTGGAACTAGACACAGGCTTACCCCCGCTAACCCAACCCAACCCCGCCCTTCCCGATCCGCCCACCCTCACCACCGAGGCCGATCGCTGCCGTTACCAACGTCTGTATCGCCTGGGCTTGCACCTTTTGGACCACCTAGAACAGTTCTACCGCCGCTTTTACCACCGTAACCTTCCCAAACCGGGCCAAGAAACCCTCGATCTCCCCCAACGGCTGCAACGCTTATTAAATGAAGCCCTAACCGTTGCAGAGGAGTATTTTGGTTTGACGGCCAAGGGGGATATTATTGGCCGCTGTCGGCGCTTGGAGCAGGCGGGTTGGGATTGGATTTATCGGGAGGATTTGGCCGATCGGACCCAATTGAGTGCTTTGGAGCGGGGTTTAGCCGATCGGGTGGCGGAGGAAGCCGCCTTACGGCTGTGGCACATGCGGATTGTGGAGAGTTTTGTGGCAGTGACGGGATCCTATGTGCGGGAGCAGCCCAGTGTCGATCGCTTTGCTGAAACCAGTCTTTTAATTTGGGACTTAATCACCCGCCTCAAAGGGGAGGGAAATCCGCTGCTACGTCCGATTTTGGGGCGAAAATGGGTAGAAGTAACGATCGGGGAACCCCTGACCGTAGAAAGCTACTGGGAACAGTACCAGGAGAACCGACGGGGCGCAAAGGCAGCCGTTACAGCCTTAACTCAGGATTTGCAAACGGCCTTGACTAATTTGCTGTAACTTTGGCGGTTTTTCTGGCTGTGGGTTGTAGCTGTGGGTTGTAGCTGTGGGTTGTAGCTGTGGGTTGTCGTTGTGGGTTGTCGCTATAAATTATGGCTAGGGGTTATCCCTATAGGTCGTCACTCTGCTCTTCCTGCTCCTCCAGTTCAGTTGTTAGATGGGTCGCTAGGTCTTGGAGTTGCGATCGCCGAGGTTCTGCCTCAAACTGAGCCAGTTGTTGAATTAGAAGAGGACGCTGACACTCATCTGCAAGGCTAAAAGCATCATACCAGTAGCCCTGATCCGCATAGGCGGACGAGAGTACAGGATCGGGGGCAATCGTCCCTTTTTCCGGGGATCCTGCTGGGGTCAGTGCCTGGGTCGCCTCGGTCTGGCGGAAGGTTGTCCCAAACTCGGCATCATGCTTGCCATGGCCAGAATCATGGCCAGACTCACAGACAAGCGCCACCTGCAAGGTATAAATGCCGGGGGGTAACGCCGTGGTGAGGGTTACCGGAACCAGTCCAGGCTGGTCTCCCGTGGCTTCCAGAGCCTCCACAAAGGTGCTTTTGGCATCCAGGATGTCCACGTCCAGATGATAGGCTTCGCGGAGGGGGACGTAGAAAAAGAAGGTGGGCTGGGGAGTAGCGCTATATCCTAGATGGGAAACGGGGGCGATCGCCATAAAGGGCAGATCGGTGGTCGCCAAACAGCCGCCTCGCGGTCCATTGCTCACCGTTAACTCCAGGGGAATCTCACCCTCAGGCGGTTGATAATCTGCCTGGGCGGGAGCTACTCGCACCCCTAAGCAGAGTATTAGCCCTAAACCGATGGCAACACTAGACGGAAAGCCTTTTCGAGGGAAATGCATGGTTGAATCTGGCGTGTAATGGTGAGATTATTTTGGGGAAGTATTGACCCTTGAAGATTGACCCTTGAAGATTATTTCGGGGAGGTTGACCCTTGAGATTGACCCTGGAGAGGGGTTCTTGAGATGCAGTTTAAGACCCAATACAGCTTTCTGCAAGCAATTTCCCATACTTTGATCTGATAATCCTTGCTCTAACTCAATTCCATTACGACTAGTACGCCGATTCTTAGGATTCCAATTTGGCTACGAGTGCGGTGAGGGTTGCGGGGTAAGTAGTGAGGAGGGACTGGATCGGTTGTTCGGTGGCGATCGCCGTTGGGGACTGGGCTGAGGACTGGGAGGAATCCAGCGGGGGGGCAGGAACCGCCGCGATCGACCAATCTCCCATGATACCCGAACGTTGGGCCAAGGCAGCCGCAGCAGCAGGGTAAGCGAAAAGTAAGGTTTGAATTGGGCGATCGGCCTCGGAAAGTGCCGCGATCGAGACAGTTTCCGGGGTTGGTGCAAGCTCAGGGGTGGGTGTAGACAGTTGGGTCGCAGGTAGCTCGCTGGCGGCAGGCAAGCCGAGGGCATCTAAATCAGCGAGGGTATTGGGGAACGATCGGGCTGCTGTTTTAACGAGGGGTTTCAGGTGCTGCGCCTGTGCCCGCAGTTTGAGGATCAGGTTAGGCAGTTGGGGCAAGAGCACCGCATCGGGAACAGAACCAAAGAACTGATTCAGTAACTGCACAACAAAATCGGCAATACGGGGCGCAAACTGGAGTGCGAGGATATAGCCACTGAGATAGTCGGCAAAGGTCTCAATTCTGAGTGGATCCCGCAGGAGATCCTCAAAAAATTGGGTCATAGATTCGAGATCGCGCTGCTTCAGTAACCACTGCGTGGTCCAGAGCAACCCCAGCTTGGCCGGTTCCGGTTGCTGGTCCGCTGCCTGTTGAACACTAATATACAACTGGCTACGCTGACAGCCGAGGGACAGTGCTAGACTCTCTAAAGTAAAGATAAAGCCCAACATTGCGGCAATTTGTTCGGGATGGGTACCCCGATCGCCAAAGGCAAAGGGTAACAAAGTGCTGTAGTGGCGATAGCCCGTAGCAACAAAATCCTGGAGCCATTGGGGCAAAGTGCCGGGGTTTTGGGTGCGGTAATACTGCACCAAGCGCCGTACCCGTTGGAAAATTTGGGTAGCATCGTCTACCCCCGTTTCTTGGACTAAGAGGCGAACGGCCTGTTCACCTAAAAGGCTGGTTAAGTGGGGGTGGTGCAGAAAGAGTAAGCTATCCTCAGCAGTAGCAAGGGCAAGGGCTGCTTTGGCTTCTGGGGCAAAGGCTTGGCGCTTTAGGGTCTGTTCCAGCACTTGTTCCAGGGTTACGCCCTGATATCCCAGTTGGATCAGTTGGCCTTGGTACTTACCGATGCGCAGTTCCCAGGACTCCTGAAGGGGGGTGTGGCCCAATTTCCGCTCTCCCATAATGGGGTGGACGATCGCGTCCCCCAGCAATCGATATAAAAGCCAAATTACATCGGAACAGGCGAGGAAGTCCGGATTTGCCTGAAAATCCATCAAGGCACGCTGGTTTGTTTTGGCAAAGAGATTCAGGTTAAGCGGCGCGAGGCGATCGTAAACATTTTGGGCCAAGGGAGGTAGGGAGCTATAGCCTACGGTGCCCTGGCGATCGCCCCCCATTAAAATTTGGCACAGTTGCTGAATATTGCGCTTCTTAGGGGTTCGATCCTTCTCCAGGCAGGTTATTGCTGCATCCTGGAAGTCGTAGGGGCTGGGATGTGCCCGTTGGCGGAGATTGGCAAGAAGTTGGGCGGTTTCATAGATGGCGATCGCGTCGGCGGTACTGGCCAAGTAACCATTGCGGCGGGCGAGGCCAACAATATCGCTGCACCAGTGCAACAGTTGCTCAGTATCGGCTCCGGCTTGTTCCGGCGATCGGGTCAGGAACCCCACTAAGGCTTGATCCGCTGCGGCAGGGTCTGGAGGAGACTGGTCCGGAATTTGGGCTTTAGCAGTCTTAGACCGTTGGGAAGCTGGGGTTGATTTAGGTTTTTGGGATTTCTTGGTTTTGCCAGTAGTTTCCAGGGAAAAAGGCTGGGTTTTAGTCAGTTTTAGGCTCTTCTTCCAGGTTGCCTCCGCTAAGGAGAGCGTCCCCGCAGCATGGCTAAACTGATATTCAATAGCCAGAAAACTAGAGGGAATTAAGCCATAGAGCCAATGGGTCGCCGTAGGTTCAGGAATATCAGCCATACAGGGACTATTCACCCCAAACTCCGGTACATCACTGGCGGCATGGGCAGCCCCACAAATAAACAGTGCATCTTGGGGTTGGATTTGATTTGCTGCCAAATGGGCCTTGATTCGGGTCCACATATAGCTTTCCCGCCGCCGATCGACTTCTAATAGCTCTGGACGCACCCCCAAGGATCGAATCAAGCTTCCCACTAAGGTCATAACCTGTCGGTAGGTACTCCAATCCGCCCCAATCAAGGCTTGCTCCACATACTGATCCCACCATTCAGAAAAGTGACGGTTTTGGGAATTCTTCAGGAGAATTTCCAGAAATTCATCAAAGCCAGGAGTAAGACGACCGATTTCCACCGCGATCGCACCACCATGGAACTCTACTTCTTCTGGGGGCTGTTTAGTCTCTAACTCGGCTGCTCCTGACTGCGATCGATCGGGCTTCCAGGCGACGACTAATTCCGCTGATCGATCCACAAACACCAGTTCCGTCGGGCGATCGGTCCCCGCAGACTGTAAACAAAAGGCGATCGCCTGGTACTCCGCCGAGGCTTCGGTGAGGGGTGCAATGACGCTGAGGGGCAGATCTTCAGGGGCAAAGACCTCGGAGCGATCGCCAAAGGCTTGGAGCTCAACGGGGAGCTTGCAATCTCGCAAACTCTCAACAGTTTGGCGCAAATCTTCGCATAATTCCAGGTAAATGACCTGGGGTGGGTTCTGGTGTAGCCGCTGCACTAACTGAACGGCTGAGGCTGGGGAGTGGTGACAAACGGGGAAAATTTCTAAGGGTTCGGCCAGCACCTTATCCACATCCGCCACTAAGTCCTGGAGCAACTGGGCTAGGGGTTGGGCTTCGCTGGCAAAAGCTGCCGCAGCGGCCAAAATCTGAGCGCGGAGGGGTTGCAGGGAGTCGGGTAGGGGCAGAGTGGTGGTCATGGCGGGTTTGGGGCGGGTTTGGGGCAGGTTACGGATAAGTGGGAGTTAGTTGGGGAGAGGATTAAGGGGTTGGATGCGGGGCGGTTGAATGTCAGGCGGTTGGGTTGGAGGGGGATGCTTTGAGAATAGCGGACTTCGCCCCAAATTGGTCTCCAATCAGGGTAGGATCTGAGTCTGAATCCCGCTAGATGACCCACCCCGCCCCCTCGCTATGACAACTGCCCCGATCGCCCCCCTCACCTCCTCTGCCCCGTCCCACGGTGCTGAAATCATCTGTGTTGGCACAGAGTTACTCCTAGGCGATATTCTCAACAGCAATGCTCGCTTTATCGCCCAGCGACTCGCCCAACTGGCCATTCCCCACTATTATCAAACAGTAGTTGGCGATAATCCCGATCGGCTCCGACAGGCCATCGCCACCGCCTACGATCGCGCCCAAATCCTGATTTTTACCGGTGGCCTGGGTCCCACCCCCGATGATCTGACCACAGAAACGATCGCCGCTGCCTTCAACACCCCCTGGGTCGAACATCCCCAGGCTTTAGCCACCCTAGAGGCGCTCTACCAAGAACGGGGGCGGACAATGCAGGAAGCCGATCGTAAACAGGCGCGATTACCCCAGGGGGCAGAAATTTTGCCGAATCCGATCGGCTCCGCCGTGGGTATAATTTGGACTCCCCAACCCGATCGACTGATCCTCACCTTTCCCGGAGTTCCCAAGGAAATGGAAGCAATGTGGCTACAAACGGCTGTTCCCTATCTACGATCGCAGGGCTGGAGTCAGCAAACCCTAGTCAGCCGAACGTTGCGTTTTTGGGGGATTTCTGAGTCGGTTTTGGCCGATCGGGTGCGGCCCTATCTAGATCAAACCGATCCCAGCGTTGCGCCCTATGCCGACTGGGGTGAAGTTCAGTTGCGGATTACCGCGAAGGGACAAACAGAAGCGGAAGCTGTGGCTAAGATCCAACCGACTGAAGCTGCATTGCGACAAATTGGGGGTCTTTACTGCTACGGGGCCGATGATGATACCCTTGCTTCGGTTGTGGGTCACCTCTTGCAGAAACGGGGACAAACCCTAGCTGTCGCGGAATCCTGTACGGGAGGCGGCTTGGGTGCAATGCTAACGGCAATTCCAGGGAGTTCTGCCTATTTCTGGGGTGGGGTGATTGCCTATGATAATTCGGCCAAGATTAAGTTATTGGGAGTTGAGGCGGAGGCTTTGGCGGAGTGGGGGGCTGTGAGTCCAGTTGTGGCGGAACAGATGGCGATCGGGGCCTGCGATCGGCTCCACCGGGACTGGGGGCTGAGTTTAACCGGTATTGCCGGACCGGGGGGCGGAAGCGCCGAAAAACCGGTGGGATTGGTTTATATTGGCCTTGCTCAGCGCGATTCTAGCGGTATAATGACGGCACAAAGCTTTGAATGCCGTTGGAATCCCCGTCGAGGCCGGGAGTGGATTCGGCGGGTCAGTGCCTGGGAAGCCCTCGATCGATTGCGTCAAGTCCTCCTGCAAGGGTAGGGGCAATCCCCCCGTGGTTGCCCTGATTTTGGTCAAAATGGGGTCAAAATCACCGGTAGGGACAATCCCCCCGTGGTTGCCCTAATTTTGGTCGGTAGGGGCAACCCCCCGTGGT
>JBMTWK010000156.1:0-7201 GCA_049452395.1 Prochlorothrix sp.
GTTCAGCGGGCTAATGCCAATTCCCAGGTACAAGCCTTTATGAAAGCGGGGGATCAGATGGGCTATTTATGGACTAGCGGACTGTTGCCGGGGATGGGGCTATGAAAAAAGATGAATTTGAGCTATTAGACCCAATTCAAAGTCAAAAAAAGCCTTTTTTAGTCTGTTGTGTGGAAGAGCCTTCGGCACGGGAGATGCTGCTGGGGGTGCTACCGCGTCTGGGGTTGCGGGAGTGGGAGGATTTTCAGATTATGGTCTTTCAAGGCAAGCAGGATCTAGAAAAGCGGCTGGAATTACGTCTTAGAGCTTGGCAGCGTCCCCAATCAGTCTTTCTGATTTTGCGAGACCAAGATTCAGGAGATTGTAAAGCAGTCAAGCAGGGACTGTTCTGGAAGTTGATGGCCAGTGGCCAAACGGGACTCGTACGGATTGCTTGCCGGGAGCTAGAGAGTTTTTATTTGGGGGATTTGCAGGCAGTAGCCAATGCACTGGCAATTCCTGCTTTGGCACAGTATCAAAACAGCCAGAAGTTTCGAGGGCCAGATAATCTCAATAATGCGAAGCAGGAGTTGCAGAAGCTGACAGGGTTTCACTATCAAGAGGTCTCTGGATCACGACAAATTGCGGCGCTGCTCAGTCTCAGCCTGGATCCACCGATCAATCGCTCCCACAGCTTTCAAGCTTTGTTGCAGGGGATTCTTCAGCTTTTGGCCCAAGGTGAGAAGTAATGAGGGGCATTACTCTAAGAGTACAGCGTGTCGAGGTTGTAATTTGAGTTGTGAGACTTGCTGCTAGGCTCTTCCGGAGAAATATGCTCCGATTCAGCTTTCTGCGGTTAATATTCAGCGCATCCGTCAGCTTTCACAGCAGCAAGGCATGACTCCTGTGGCACTTCTCAACCAAATTGTAGATAATTACTTTAATGCTAGTTCTATTGAATGCTGACGCTATCAGGAGGCCGATCGATGGTTAGCGCTCCCCCCCGTTCCAACTTTCCCACTGTCTCCGACGACTCCTTAACGGGTGAGTCATTAGCCCTCGATCGCCCGATCGCCCCCCAGGGCCACCCCCCTAGCCCACAGGTCTGGACCGATGCAGCCTTTATGGCTCTACCCGACGATGGACACCACTATGAGCTGATTAACGGAGTTTTAGTCGATATGGGCAACTCAGGAGCATTACACGGCAATATTTGCAGTAATTTAATCATCCTCTTGGGCAGTTATGTGCGCCTCCACCGACTTGGAGCAATGTTCGACTCCAGTACAGCTTTCAAGTTAAAGAGTGGTAATAAGCGATCGCCGGATATTTCCTTTGTGACTAAGGAGCAACTCCGGGGGCTACAACACCTGCCGGATGGGTTTTTGGAGGGTGCGCCGGACTTAGCCGTAGAAGTGCTATCACCGGGCAATACCATTGAGGAAATCCACGACAAGCTGGTGGAATACTTTGAAAATGGCACCCAGTTGGCTTGGGTGGTTCACCCCAAGGAGCAGTATGTGTTAGTGTACCGATCGGCCCAAACCCCCGATCGATTGCTCAAGTTGGATGATAGCCTAGAAGGAGAAAACATTGTGCCCGGTTTTGCCCTTCCCCTCAGCGAACTGTTTCAACCTTTGGATTTTTGACCCTAAATTTAACCCATGGCCGCATCCACCATCCTGTTAGTTGATGATGAACCGGAACTGACTGCCCCCCTGTGCCGAGTTTTGCAGCGGGAGGGCTATAGCGTTGATTTGGCGCAGGATGGAGAAACGGGATACCGGTTAGCCCAGGAAAAAAGCTATAAACTGCTGATTTTAGACTGGATGCTACCCCACTGTTCTGGGGTGGAACTGTGCCAGCGGTTGCGGGATCAAGGCCGATCGACTCCGGTTTTGTTCCTGACGGCCAAGGATACCTTGGACGATCGGGTCCAGGGACTGGATGCTGGGGCCGATGATTACTTAGTCAAGCCCTTTGAGTTGCGGGAGTTGCTAGCGCGGGTGCGGGCGTTGTTGCGGCGGTCTGGCTTGGAGGAAGTGGCAGAGATCCCGACGGAAACGGCTCCCCATCAGCTTCAGGTGGAGGATTTGGTCTTAGATCTGGAAAGTCAGTTGGTTTACCGGGGCGATCGCACCATTTCCCTCTCGGAGAAAGAGAGCCAGTTGTTGGCTTACTTCATGCGCCATACGGGACATCTATTAACCCATCGCCAGATTTTAGATGACCTCTGGGGCAAGGAACACCAGCCCCACAGCAATATCCTCGCGGCCCAAATTCGGTTGTTACGCCGTAAAATTGAGGCCAAGGGGGAAGAGCAGCTTATTTATACGGTTTATGGTAAGGGCTATCGCTTTGGTCGCTAACGCACAGCAGCTTCTAGGCTTTGGCGTTCCCAGAGGGAGCGGTAGAGGCCCGGTTGGGCCATGAGGGAGTCATGGTTACCGGATTGGACGATCGTGCCGTGATCCATGACGAGGATGCGATCGGCGATCGCCGCTGCTGAGAGTTGGTGGGAAATGAAAATCACGGTTTTGCGCTGGGTTCCCTCGGAAAGGCTGCGTAGGATCGCCGTTGCGGTTTGATTATCGACGCTGGAGAGGGCATCGTCCAAAATCAAAATGGGTGCATCGATCAGCAAGGCACGGGCGAGGGCAGTGCGTTGACGTTGGCCACCGGAGAGGGTGATTCCGCGCTCCCCAACGAGGGTATCGTAGGTTTGGGGGAAGTTTTGGATTTCCGGGGCGATTTGGGAGGATTCTGCGGCTGCTTGGACCTGGGGTAAAGGACATTCTGGCTCGCCGTAGCGAATATTATTGGCGATGGTTGTACTAAACAGGAAACTGTCCTGGGGCACATAGGCAATCATGCGCCGCAAGTCCGCCATCCGAATTTCGGTGAGATCCTGACCATCCAGGAAAAGTTGACCGGGCTGGATATTGAGCAAGCGAGGCAGCGCATTGGCGAGGGTAGACTTGCCAGAGCCGATCGGCCCCACAATGGCCACCGTTTCCCCCGGTTCAATCTGGAAACTCACCTTTTCTAGGGCAGGGGTTGCAGCACCGGGATAGCAAAAGGTGAGGTGGTCGGCCTTGATCCAACCCTTAATTTGGCTGGGATCCAGAGATTTACTGTCTGAATGCTCTTGAATTTCCGATTCCGACAGCAAAATCGCTTCAATCCGATCGATACTGACTTCCCCCCGCTGATAGGCCGTTAAAGTGAAGCCTAGGAGGGCCGTGGGAAAGACCATGCGCTCAGCATAGAGAATCAGGGCAATAAAGCTCCCGATCGTCAGTCCTTCGGTGCCATCCGGTACGATCGAACCCGAACCAAAGGCCAACAAAACCAGTAAACTGACGCTGGCTAAGCCTTCCAGCAAAGGGAAGAGTAAATTTCGAGTTTTGGCCAGTTTCAGGTTGGCTTGCAGCAATCGATCGTTAATGCGGCGGAAGGCTTGGCGTTCATTTTCTTCCTGGGCATAGATCTTGATCAGTGAAATGCCGCTGAGGTCTTCCTGGACCAATTCACTGAGGTTGGAGAGTTCCTCTTGGACATCCTGCTGCTGGATGCGCAGTCGATCGCTAAACACCATAACCATCGTCAACATCAGGGGATAGACGGCAATGGCCAGCAAACTCAGCCGAAAATTGATAAACATCATCATCGGCAGGGTAAAAGCATAGGCAAAGGCGGTATTGGTCAAGCTCAGGACTGCGAAGCCCAATAAGCGCCGGACGTTATCGACATCGCTGGTGGAGCGGTTAATGATGTCGCCGATCGTGTTGCGGCTAAAAAAGGCTGGATCGAGAGTGAGCAGATGCTCAAAAATATTCTGCTTGAGGTCAAACTCCACTTTACGGCCCACCCCAAAGATCAGCATCCGCGAGACCATCCGGATCACCCACATCAGGGAGGCCAACACAAAGACCAGCACCACAAAGTTGGTAACCCGATCGAGGCTGAAATTCTGCTGAAGATCGTCAATACCGTCACGGATCAACAGGGGAATGTAAACCCCGACAATATTGACCACCAGGAGCGCCACCATGCCCAAAATCGTGACGGTGCGGTGGGGCCGAAGGTAGCCGAGCAGCTTGCGAAAGCGGCTGTAGCCAGTGGAGGGAGAGGCAGCGGTAACCATGGGAGAGGGACAGGGTAAAGGTGCAGTTTTCTGGAGAGACTGATCTGGAGGAATTTAATTTAGGATTTCTTAAGCTTAGCGCCTTTGAGCCTACAGGACAGGCGAGGGGGAGGCTGGAACCCAATTGACTGATTGAGAAAAATCCCGGTAGGGGTCGCGTTCCTGTGGCTCCCCTCTGTGAGCCAAATCGGGGCAACCACGGGGGGTTTGCCCCTACCCCATCGGTTCATTATGCCAACGTGGGATGGACCCCAAACCGACCCGTTTTTGTAGGGGCGAGTTTTTGCGATAAATCCCGCTTTATTAGGGTTATCTTCCCAAACTCGCCCTCTTTGCGTTGTATAGAGATTGCCCTTGCATCCCTCAATTGTATAGGGTGTCGATTTTATAGCGTGTAGATAAAATCTTCCACCACCATTCCCGGTACTTGGGCAGCACCCAGGGCACGGCGACTATAGGTGCCAATTTCCGGAATAATGGCGCGATTTTGGGTCAGGGCAACCAGATTTTTGCCCCAGAAGCGATCGAGGCTGTCATCAAAGCGTAAATTCTCGATCGGTGCAACAATTTCGCCCCCTTCTACCCAAAAGCAAGCATAGCGCGTCATGCCCGTCAGTCGCCCCGCCGGTCGATCGCTCCAGTTGAGATAATGCAAATTCGACACATACAGTCCCTGGTCTAGGGTGGCTAAAATCTCAGATTCGGCCAAATTTCCCGGTAAGATCTCCGGCGATCGCAGTCCTTCCCCCGCTGTTGCCCCGTTACTGCTCAGTCCGTACTTCTGTGCCGTGTGCGTACTAACTAAGGTATTGACCAACTGGCCTTCCCGCACCAAATCCAACTGCGTAGGAGCCACCTCCCCCCGATCGTTAAAGGCCGGAACCAATCCTAAACTAAAGTTCTCCCGCAGCGTTAACTGGGGCGAAAGGCTCCAAGTCCCCCGCCGTAGGGGTAATAGGGGGCTATCTCCTTGCTGAAAGGAGATTTCAGACCAAGAACCGCTGACAGCCTCCAAGAGGTCTCCCACCGCAGCGGGGGCAAAGTAGGTGCGATAGCGGCCACGGGGGACTGTTTTGCGGGGGCGTTGCAGTTGTTGGAGCTGCTGACGATCGCGATCGATCGCCCCCTGATACACCGCCGATTGCCACTGACTGCCCGCATAGTTGCCCTTCACTGCCTGCCCCTGGGCATCCCAACAGGAGTAGTCCAGGCTAAAGGTTTCGGTTTGGAACCAGTGGTACTGTCCGGCGGAGTCTGCCTGGGCACGGATGCAAACCCCTGCTGCATAGAGGCCAACAAAGTCCAAATCTGCCACAGGTTCCAGAATTTCAGTCGCTGCGGTGGCGGGATCGAGCAGTTGGCCGGAGTAAACGGTGTGACTGCGGGCCTCACCACTGGGCCAGCTTAGGTACGGATCCGGTAGTAAACTGGGCAGAAGGTGGTGTAATGTATCTACAGTTTGGTTAAACTGCGCTAGATCCAAGTCTAAGCAGCCCGTAAAGGGGATATTGGCTTGAACGCTGCGATCGGGTTCCCCCGTTCCGCCCCGCTGGTACCAGGTCACCGTCAGCCCCCCATCCAGGACTTGGCCGCCCTGGCGCACCTTGGCCCGGTTAAAGCGGATAAATTGGCTATCTTCGGCCCAAAGGGAGATCTGAAAGGCTTGATCGGGGCTACAGCGATCGTGGGCGATCGCCAGCAAGGTTTTAAACGTGGTTTCCCAAGGTGGTTGAGGGGTGGGGTAGGTCATGGTCAGACAGTGCAAGGAGATTCGGCTATAGAGGGGAATGAGAGGTACAGTCATCGCTGTTGAAAGTTAGCATGACAAAGTTCAACCCCTTTAGAGACAGGCTTTGAGGTGGAAGGAGGTTAAGCCATCATACCGCTGAGATCGGGGTCTTGGGCTAAACTAGCCCCACCCCGCTAGCCCCACGCCTCTAGACCCATCAGACCTTCAACCATCCCCGTCCCAATCCCCAAGCCCGACACGCCAACCCTTTACAATGGCCTGTGTGGTTCTCTTTGGGTAACATGAACGCCTTCTCTTCTGTCACCAAACGACTCCAGTCCCTGCAACTGCACGCTCTGACCCGATCGCCGCGATCGTTCTGGCTCAGTCGCTACACGGCTCCCTGGACCCTCGGCTTTTGGCTCACCCTGACTTTGGTCCTCGCTTGGAGCAACAGCGGTCATGCCCAAACGGACCCGCCTCCCGTGCAACCCAGCCCCATCCAGCCCACGCCCACGCCCACGCCCCTAGACCTCTCTCCCTTTCCCGAAGAAGGTATCAGCCCCCTAGGCGACCTCACCGCGCCCCTAGCCCAGCCTAACGCGCCCCTGTTTCTGCTGGTGATCCAAACGGTGATTGTCATTCTGTTGGCGATCGGCGGTAACTGGTTGCTTAAGCGCTACTGGAAGCAGCATGTCCAAAGTCGCCTCATTCGCTGGTTGGGCCTCCTGCTTCCCAGCGGAGACGGTCGCCCACGGGATCCAGAGCTAGAGCCGGGAGAAGTACCTCCCCCGATGACCGACGCTGAGGCAGAGGCCGCCGCCCTTGCCCAGGAACAAGCCAGCCTTCGGGATGATGAAACCCGCCAAAGCCTCGATCGGCTGCTGAGCTTCATCCTGCTGCTCATCCGCATCAGCCTCTGGCTCACTGCTCTGCTCTATATCACCACCCTCTACCCCCGCACCCAGGAACTGAGCAATATCGCCATTAATGCGCTGTGGGGCACCCTCACCCAGCGCTTTTTCGTCCTGGGCGACTCCGACTACTCCCTCACGGACCTGCTGGTGTTGGCCATCATGTTTTGGGGCTTGGTCATTGGCAGCAGCACCCTCACCAAGATTCTTAAAATTCGCCTGCTCAGCCTCACCCGCATGAGCCGAGGTGCCCAGGAAGTCATAGCTGCCGTTACCCACTACATTTTGATTTTCCTCGGCACCGTGACCCTGCTCCAGGTCTGGGGGCTAGACCTCAGTTCCCTAGCCCTTCTAGGGGGTGCCTTGGGGGTGGGGATTGGGTTTGGGTTACAGGACATTGCGCGGGACTTTAGCAGTGGCTTAGTGGTGTTG
>JBMTWK010000157.1:0-7156 GCA_049452395.1 Prochlorothrix sp.
TCTTGGGGATCCTCGGTCCACCTTAAAAATCTCTTTATAAATTAGCTCTTAGGGTTGGCTTGGGTTTGGCCTTAAACTTGGCCTTAAACTTCGCCTTAAACATGGAAGCCTCACCATACTTCATGGAAGTCCTTGGTGAGGCGGAAGACGCAGTTAGGAGGTATCTTGCTCTACTACCCTAGCCGACACTTTTCAGGAGGTACATTTACTTAATAAGTTCTTAACCCCTAGGGGCTTTTTGGCGGCTCACGGGCGACGGATAGGCGATCTATGGGCGATCTATGGGCGGCTGAGGGTGAGGATCGATCGGGATGTTAATCGGGTCTATTCCACCTTGGCGGGTACACGGGTTCGATCGGGGCAAGGGCGACCCCAAGGGAAACTTGAGATGCAGCCCTCAGCGTTGCAATGGGATTTTAGGGAGAAGATTTGGTAGGCTAAACAAAATAGTCTAGAGAGTGGCAATTGAGTGGATATTGAACTTGGACGGGGCAAGTCTGCCCGCAGAGCCTATGGCATTGATGAAATTGCCCTGGTGCCAGGGCCGCGCACACTGGATCCAAGCCTAGCGGATACCCGGTGGAGCATTGGCAATATTGAGCGGGAGATTCCCATTATTGCCAGTGCCATGGATGGGGTGGTGGATGTAAAAATGGCGGTCCGCCTCAGTGAGCTGGGTAGCATGGGTGTGCTGAATCTGGAAGGGATTCAAACCCGATATGAAGACCCAGAGCCGATTCTCGATCGCATCGCGAGTGTTGGCCCTACGGAATTTGTGCCCCTGATGCAGGAGCTATACGCCGTTGATATTCAGCCAGAGTTGATCAAGAAGCGGATCGGAGAAATTAAGGCCCAGGGCGGCATTGCGGCGGTGAGTGTGACTCCGGCGGGGGCGGCTCGGTTTGGGGCGGCGATCGCCGAAGCCGGTGCTGATCTGGTCTTTATCCAAGCCACGGTAGTCTCCACTTCGCACCTCTCCCCCGATACGGTGACTCCTCTCGATTTGGCTCGGTTTTGTCAAGAAATGCCGATGCCCGTGGCCCTGGGCAACTGTGTGACCTATGAGGTGACCCTGAGCCTGATGAAGGCGGGGGCTGCGGCCATTATGGTGGGCATTGGTCCTGGTGCGGCCTGTACCTCGCGCGGGGTGTTGGGTGTTGGGGTTCCCCAGGCAACGGCGGTGGCGGACTGTGCTGCGGCCCGTGATGATTTCTTTAAGGAAACGGGAACCTACGTGCCCATCATTGCCGACGGCGGTCTGATTACCGGCGGTGATATTTGTAAATGTATTGCCTGTGGGGCCGATGGGGTCATGATTGGGTCGCCCTTTGCCCGTGCGGCGGAGGCACCGGGGCGCGGCTATCACTGGGGTATGGCAACTCCTAGCCCGGTTCTGCCACGCGGCACCCGCATTCGGGTTGGCACCACGGGGACTCTGGAGCAGATTCTGCGGGGACCGGCGCAATTGGATGATGGAACCCATAATCTGCTGGGGGCGTTGCAGACCAGTATGGGGACGCTGGGGGCTAAGAACCTGAAGGAGATGCAGGAAGTGGAGGTGGTGATTGCCCCTTCGCTGCTGACGGAAGGCAAGGTTTACCAGAAAGCTCAGCAGCTTGGAATGGGTAAATAAGGGGGGTGAGTAATCTTACCGTCTCTTGTTTCTAGGTTCTGTAAAAGACCCAGGAAACGCTATAGAATAGGAAATAACAGCAAACATCGAATGATGTTTCTGTTCACTCCTCACACCACACTGCGCCTGGACTTTGTTTCAGGCGTTTCCTTTTTAAAGGGCACTACGGGCAGAAAAGTCCAGCTCCAGTGGTCACCAGATTTTTAGTCCCGCAACCGCAACTTACCCCAACATCCCCCCCGTGTAGGAGCGGGGTTTTCCCGCCCAATTGTTCTGTGGTGTTGCAGATTAGTGTTGCAGATTACATTTGGGTCATCCGCCTTGCCCTGGGTTGGGAGACTCAACTTCTACGGAGGCTTACGTTTGGGGGGGTTGTGCTGGGAGCATCCCACTTTAGCGATTTAACCGAACGGGTAAGCATTCAGGGGGTCACGGAGGAATGCGGGTTTCAGGCTCTGAAAATCCCGGATTGGTACGGTTTGAGCTGCTTCAGACTCCGATCGGAGGGCTGAAACCCTACTAACTTCGTAGACCCCTGAATAGTTACACCGAACGGTTAGGGGCAAACCCCCCATGGTTGCCCTGGCTTTGGGCTGAAGAGGGTCGGCACGGGGGCGCGACCCCTACCGCGATTCTTTGAAAGTGGGATGCTCCCAGAAAACTGGGCTGGAAAACCCAACCCCTATGGGGGTTTTGAGAGTTTAGGGGCTAGCTGGCGAGGTACTCGCGGACATCGCTTTTGCGCTTGCGGAGCTTGGTCAGGGCTTCCCGTTCAATTTGGCGAACTCGCTCCCGGCTGATGTTGAGCCGATCGCCGATCTTCGCCAAGGTCATGGTTTGACCGCTTTCCAGGCCGTAGCGCATCAGCAAAACCTGGCGCTGTTGGGGCGTGAGATCCACCATCATCCGTTCCAGGTCTTGGCGCAGGGCGACTTGGGCGGTGAAGTCCTCCGGCGAAGGACCATCATCTTCCAGCAGTTCGCTCAGTTCCGTATCCTGGTTGTCCCCCACCCGCAGATCCAGCGAGAGGGGCTGGCGGGACTGCATAAGGTACTCGCGCACCTGCTTGGGGGTGAGTTGCACTTCTTCGGCGAGTTCGGCGATCGTGGCGGCACGGCCATACTTTTGGGACAGTTGGCGCTGGGCTTTTTTGAGTTTGTTGAGCTTTTCGGTGATGTGGATGGGCAGGCGGATGGTGCGGCCTTTTTCGGCGATCGCCCGCGTGATGGCTTGGCGAATCCACCAGTAGGCATAGGTGGAGAAGCGGTAGCCCTTGGTGGGATCGAATTTCTCAACGCCTCGCTGCATCCCGATCGTCCCTTCCTGGATCAGATCGAGCAAATCGACATTGCGCTTGAGATACTTCTTGGCCACCGAGACCACCAAACGCAGGTTTGCTTCCACCATCTTGCGTTTGGCCTGTTCCCCATCACAGATAAGGCGCTGGAGATCGGTTTCTGAGAGGCTGACGTGGTTGGCCCATTCCCCCAAAGTGGGGTCGCGATCGAGATCTTCGGCTAGCTTTTCCCTTGCCGCTAGGAGCTTAGCCAGTTGCTGCACCTGTTTGCCATAGACGATCTCTTGCTCATGGGTGAGCAGCGGAACTTTACCGATTTCTTTAAGGTAGGTGCGGACCAGATCCGTGGAGGTTGAAGGGCTTCTCATAATTCTTGGGGGGCAGGCAGGTGTTCTCAAAATAGCGAAGATACCAAGGTTGCGTTTGCATCACAGGTGACAAAATCACAAACCTGGGAGCCATAAAAGGCTACGCCCGAAAGCTGAGGAAGAAGTCGATCGGACTGCAAGAATTCACGGGTGTGGGGAGCTAAAGGCGTATCGCTACTTTACAAAATGTAGTTAAGTTTTGTTAACTACTCTCATATTAGCCCATGGATCCCACAATTGACCAGAGGGGTAGCTATTGAATCTCTCCACCCCTGCCCATGGAAAAGCCCTAGGGACGGGATGGGCAACTTGTGCGCCCTGTTGTGCTGGGTCTTAGGGTGTCGGGTTTTTGGGTGCTGTTGTGTCGGGTTTTTGGGGGCTGGGTTTCTGGGGGCTGGGTCTTGGGGGAAGTCTGGCGATCGCGCTGCCGGTAACAGCCAATGGTAGGTTTAGAGTAGGTTCAGAACAGGGGAAGTGCGCCCTTAGCGGCGATCCTGTCTAACCGCCGTTTATTACAGCTTTGGATTGCCCCATGGCCTCTCTTTCTGCCCCCGTTCCGGTTTGTATTGTTCTGGGAACTCGTCCCGAAGCAATTAAGCTGGCCCCTGTGATCCAACAGTTCCAGCAGTCGCCCCAGTTTGCCACCCAGGTGATTTTGACCGGGCAACATCGGGAAATGGTGGCCCAGGTGATGGACTGGTTTGGCTTACAGGCCCAGCATGACTTGGAAATTATGCGATCGCAGCAAACCTTAACGGATATTACCGGTCGCAGTTTGCAGGGGTTGGAGGCATTGTTGCAGCAGATCCAACCTCGATTGGTGTTGGTCCAGGGGGATACCACCACGGCCTTTGCAGCAGCGTTGGCGGCTTTTTACCAGCAAATTCCCGTCGGCCATGTGGAGGCGGGGCTGCGAACCGACGATTTATTTAACCCCTATCCCGAAGAGGCCAACCGTCGCTTGATTTCCCAAATTGCCCAGTTGCACTTTGCCCCTACGGTGCAGTCTGTGGACAATCTGCGGCGATCGGGGGTGGTGGGCACCATTTACCACACGGGTAACACCGTTATTGACGCTTTACTCTCCGTTGCGGCCCAAAATCCGACCTGTGAGATTCCGGGACTTGACTGGACCAAGCATCGGGTGATTTTGGCCACGGTCCATCGGCGGGAAAACTGGGGCGCTCCCCTCCAAGACATTGGCACCAGTTTCCTCAAAATTCTCGACACCTGCCCCGACACTGCCCTACTGTTGCCCCTCCACCGCAATCCAACGGTGCGGGAGCCGCTCCAAGCGCTCTTGGGGGAGCATCCCCGTGTTTTTCTAACGGAACCCCTCGATTATCCTGATTTAGTCGGTGCAATCCAGCGCTGCACCCTGCTGCTGACGGACTCCGGCGGACTCCAGGAAGAAGCTCCCAGCCTGGGCAAACCTGTGTTGGTGCTGCGGGAGACGACTGAGCGCCCAGAGGCAGTTACGGCGGGGACAGCTCGGCTAGTGGGCACCGAAGTCAATACAGTGGTGGCGGCGGCGGTTGAATTGCTGCAAGATTCAGCGGCCTATGCTGCTATGGCCAATGCGATTAATCCCTTTGGCGATGGCACTGCCTCCCAGCAGATTTTGGCCCATTCTAGGGATTTTTTGGGATTGGCCGCGTAAATGCCCAAGCAGCGCCGTAAATCTGATTTGCCTGAGAAAATTTGCCCGGTGTGTCAGCGGCCTTTTCAGTGGCGGAAAAAGTGGAAAGACTGCTGGGATGACGTAAAGTATTGTTCGGATCGCTGTCGGCGACGGCGATCGGCTCCAAACTCTGACTCAGAACTCGCCTAAGAACTTTTCACAAGGACTTTGCATAAGGACTCTTCACTATGACTTCATCTACCATTACTCCCAAACTGATCATCCACGGCGGCGCAGGTAGTTCCCTCCAAGGCAAGGGCGGCGTGGATGCGGTGCGTAAGCTGCTCTACGGCATTTTAGAGGAAACCTATAGTCTGCTGCGGGAGGGGGCAAGCGCCCAGGCGGCGGTGGTGCGCGGCTGTCAACTGCTGGAGGATGAACCGCGCTTTAATGCGGGAACGGGTTCGGTTTTGCAGTCGGATGGCCAAATTCGCATGAGTGCGGCCCTGATGGATGGCCAGCGGCAACGCTTCAGTGGGGTTATTAATGTGTCGCGGGTCAAAAATCCCATTGATCTGGCGCTGAAGTTGCAGGACGAGGACGATCGGGTGCTGTCGGACCATGGAGCGGCTGAGTTGTTGCGAGAGTTGCAATTGCCAATTTATAACCCCCTGACGGATCTGCGTCTGAATGAGTGGATGGAAGAGCGTAAGGGTAATTTCCAGCGATCGATGGCGGGGGTAATTGCAGAGGCCGAAGCAGGACAGTCCTTGGCTGAGAACCCCGCTTCTAGACGGGATTCGGAAGCCGGACGCGGGACGATCGGCGTTGTGGCCCTGGACCAACATGGCAATATTGCGGCGGGGACTTCCACCGGGGGCAAGGGCTTTGAGCGCATTGGGCGGGTGAGTGATTCGGCGATGCCTGCGGGGAACTATGCCAACCGCTTTGCGGGGGTGAGTTGTACGGGGATTGGCGAGGACATTATTGAGGAGTGCCTTGCGGCCCGGATTGTGATTCGGGTGACCGATGGTCTGTCGTTGCAGACGGCGTTTGAGAAGTCGATGGCGGAGTCGGGTGAAAATCGGCGAGATTTGGGGGCGATCGGCCTCGATCGATCGGGGGTGATTGCCTGGGGCAAAACCAGTGAGGTCTTGCTGGGGGCGTACCATACCGGCGACCAGTTGGGGGATACGTTGGAACTGAAGGCGGGGGTTCAGGTCGGTCGTCTTTGCCCCTAGGTTGCGTGTAGACGGGGTGCAGACGGGGTACAATCAAGCCGCACCCCCAGCCAACCCTTCCCCAACGCCCCATGACTGCCGCGCTTCGCCCCCATTGGGATGAATATTTTCTGCTGATTGCTAAATTGGTGGCGACCCGATCGACCTGCCTTGCTTGTCCTGTGGGGGCGGTGATCGTCAAAGATCGGCAAATTTTGGCAACGGGCTACAATGGTCCCCCGGCGGGGTCGCCCCACTGCACTGATCAGGGCTTTTGCTACGATTTGCTCAGCAACTGCGGCGAGAGTAAGGTGTTGCCGTCGAGATCGATCCATGCGGAGGCCAATGCGATCGCCTATGCGGCGAAATATGGCGTTTCTGTGGATGGGGCGGTGATTTATGCCACTAAGGAGCCATGTTTGTCCTGTTTAAAGGCGATTATTGCGGCGGGAATCCGTCAGGTTTTTTATGAAACCGCGAGCGATCGGCCTGACTATGACCCCGTGCGCAAGTCCTTTGTGGAGGCTGGCTTAGTAGAACTGCATCCCCTCCAGATTTCGCCGGAAGCTTCAGCTAAAGCGATCGATTTTCTCCAAAATTCCCATCTGAGTCAGATGCTCCCTTAAGGGATCTGCCCATGTTAGCGGAATCTCTCTGTCGTGAGCGAGACGCTCACACGGATGGGTGTAAAACTTATGCCTGGGTCTCCTAGTCAAATAACTGTGCTAACTGTTCCCAGCGCTCGAAATACCCCACAACCCGATAGGTTGGTTCTGGCCAGACCCGGATCAGCGTCGGGACGGCCTTAACTTGGTTGGATTCGGCTTGATCTGGGTATTTGACAATATCCACAACCTTCAGCGTGTAGGGCACGGCAACATGGCTTTCTAGCAGACTGTAGAGCCGTTGCAAAATCATGAGGGTGCTGGATCCATGGCCCGCAACAAAGAGCCGCAGCACATAGCCCCGATCGCGATCGGCCTCGGTTAACGGCAAACGGGTCGCGAGTGGGGGGGC
>JBMTWK010000158.1:0-7147 GCA_049452395.1 Prochlorothrix sp.
ATGCAAGCCTTGCCCCCTTGTTACAAATCGTGGAGCAAGAGTTTTTACCGCTCCAGGCGCACATCCAAAACTGGCTCGCCCAGCACTCCTAGGCATCCTGCTTAAACCGCCACTTTGCCTCCGTCGTTGCGGGTGATGATCACCGTTGCCGATCGTGGGCGAGCCAGACCGCCATCAGGCCAGTGGCTGGTGAACTGGGTTGGATCCGTCGCGGAGCCGCTCTTTTCACCGGGGTGCTGGATATTCACAAAAATGGCCGTACCATCGGGAGACTCCGTAATCCCCGTAATTTCGCAATCCTTTGGCCCCACCAAGAACCGGCGCAGCACCTGGGAACTCGCCGCCTGACCCACATAGGTTTGCACCGCCTGATCGGCCCCAGCCTGGGTGGGCACCGCCTTATTGATCAAGGTTTTGGCCGCCCCATCCCCCACTTGGCCCGGAAGCGCCGCCAGCATCATGCAGTTTGAGACATCCGTATAGGCTCCATCATCGGTTTGAATCCAGAGCAGACCAGGGGTTGCCTGACTGAACCAAAGGCCATCGGGGCTGGAGAAATCGTTGTCTGGGGTCAGTTGTGACAGATTAACATCGGCCCCGGCTTCGGCTTGGGCACCAAAGAGATAGACATCCCAGTTAAAGGTGGTTGCGCCATGGTTATGGCCCGCTTCCCGCCAGCGAATAATGTGGCCATTGACATTGCCTTCGCTGGTTTTGTCTCCCTTGGCATCGCTGTAATAGCGGGGATTAGCCGCATCCAGCGCCGTTTTTACCCCCCGTCCATTGCTGCTAGAGACACTATTAGTCAAGGTAAAGTACACCTCCCCATTGACCGGGTTGATCCCACCCCACTCCGGGCGATCCATTTTCGTGGCTCCGGCAGCATCGGCGGCAAGGCGAGCATTGATTAACACCTCGGCCTCATCGGCAAAGGTATAGACGCTGTTCTGGGCGATCGCGGGGTTGCTCAGGGTCAGGGGCAACCATTCCCCGTTGCCGTCATCGTGGAACTTCGCCACATACAACGTTCCTGCATTGAGGTATTTGTCCCCGGCTTGGAGGCCACCGGAGGCATCACGGGGATCCCACTTTGCAGCCGAGACAAATTTATAGATGTACTCATTGCGAGCATCATCGCCGCTATAGAAGACGAGGGGTTGGCCGGGAACCGCCGGAGCAGGCCAGCACCCTTCATGGGCTAATCGTCCGATCGTCGTGCGCTTGCGGGGGGTAGCGCTGGGATCGAAGGGATCGATTTCGACAACCCAGCCAAAGGTGTTGGCAATGTTGCGGAAGTCCTGGGTTGGGCTAGGGCCGGTTTGGCTCGCATCCCAGCGCTGGTAGAGGTCACTGTTGTCTGCCGCTCCAGCACGGGACCAGTTATAGCGGCCTGAAGTGTCGCCCTTAATGCCATAGCGCTTGAAGGATGCCAGTTCCTTGGCCGTGCGGCGGCTATCTGCTTCACGGCGGTGGAAGTATTCGGCCCAATTTTCTTCACAGGTGAGATAGGTACCCCAGGGGGTGTAGCCGTTGGCGCAGTTGTTAAGGGTGCCCCGTGTCTGGGTGCCATTGGGGGAATAGGCAGTGGCGAGGAGCAGACTGCCTTGGGCAGGGCCAGTTAGGGCGCAGGGGGTGGCGGCAGTGATGCGGCGGTTGTAGCGCGAGTTGAGGTTAAGCTGATAGCTGGACCCCTGGCGGGTAATTTCCACCACCGTGACCCCATGGGCGGCTACCTCTTTATCGATTTCGATCGTCGGGCGTGGGATGGTACTGCTGGGGCCGTAGTCCGTGGGGCCGTTGGGATGCACAAACCCTAAATCTTCACAGACTTCATGATTAATGCAGAGGATCGCCCGATCGGTACTGCTGGGATCCCAGCTTGTCCCCGATCGATCGAGGCCAAAATAGTGCATCGCATCGTGGTGATCCCCAGATCGCAGATCAAAGTCTTGATCAGTGCCATCGTTGCGGTAGGGAGCAACGCCCCCAGTAATCGGATCGCCCGTTGCTAGCAACACCCGCGCTGTATAGCCCTTGGGTACGGTTAGGGTATCGGCAGTGGTCTTCCCCACGTCTGCAAAGCTAAGCTGGGGCTGGGGTGACAGAGCCATGGCCCGCTGACCGCTCTGCTTCAAGGAATCCGCCAAAACCGACAGCCCCATCCCTAAGAAAGAGGCCGCTGCCAAGGAAGAACTACCCTTCAGAAATCTCCGACGGCCCATCCGGGTTCGCGCCAGAACCGCATCAAAGGATTCATTGGCCGAGTGGTTATAGATCGCATCCTCAGCCTGATGAGGGGTGGGTAGATCAGAGGACGTGTTGTGTCGTGTTGTCATGGTGCAGCCAGAGAGGAAAAGTCTAAACTCTAAAACCATCTCACTGGGGTGGAGCGTCAGGGGCTAGATCGATCGTCCTATAAACCCATACGTCAACAAAGCTAGCTTGGACCGATCACCTGCGGATGCCACAGTGAGATGAACCCTAAATCCCAGCAATTTTAGAGGAGTGACTTAAGCATAGGCTTAACTTTTATTTATGGGTTGTTTAAGGAAGTCCAGCAGTCCCGCCTCCCCAAAGTCGCGTCCTCGCTGGCGATTGTGCCAACCTGAGAAGCTGCCTTGGGATCTGTGGCACAATCCAGGATGAATCCCGCTGGAGGTGCCCCCCAAAGCCCCCTTCCCCCAAGGGTCTCCCCTTGTCCCGCAACGACCCACACTCCACCCTGCGATATCGTCTATGGCTACTCTTCTCCTCAACCTCCAAGGCATGAGCTGTGCCGCCTGTGCTGCCGCTGTGGAGAGAGCACTGACCCAAACCCCCGGTGTTACGGCCTGTAGCGTCAATTTTGGTCTAGAACAGGCTAGCGTCACCTATCAACCGGAGCAAACCAACGCCCCCGCCCTTCAGGAAGCCGTCCGCAAAGCCGGGTACCGCGCTTTCCCCGTCGAAGACTGGAGCAGCCTCGACCCCGGTGCCGTAGATCCCCAGCGCCAGCATCAGGTGCGATCGCTCCAGCACCAAGTTTTGATCGGGGGCATTCTCAGCAGTATTTTGGTCATCGGGAGTCTGCCCATGATGTTGGGCCTCCATTTCCCCGGTTTTCCCCTGGTTTTGCACCATCCCCTGCTGCAACTGGTGCTCACAACGCCCGTGCAATTCTGGTGTGGCCAGTCCTTCTATGGCGGAGCCTGGAAAGCGCTCAAGCGCCGCCGCAGCGATATGAATACCCTGGTCACCCTGGGCACCAGCACTGCCTTTTTTTACTCCCTTTTTCCGACCTTTTGGCCTGCGTGGTTCCAGACCCACGGCCTCACAACGGCGGTTTATTACGAAACGGCGGCGGTGGTGATTACCTTGATTTTGTTGGGGCGGCTGTTGGAGCAGCGGGCACGGGGCCAAACCTCCGAGGCCATCCGGAAACTGATGGGGCTACAGGCCAAAACTGCGCGGGTGCTCCGGCGGGGGCAGATCGTGGATGTGCCGATCGCGGCGGTTAAGGTTGGCGATACGGTGGTGGTGCGTCCAGGGGAAAAGGTGCCCGTGGATGGGGTGATTACGGAGGGCAGCGCCACCTTAGAAGAGTCGATGGTGACGGGGGAAAGCCTGCCCGTGCAAAAGGGCATAGGCGATGCCGTGATTGGGGCGACGTTGAACAAAACCGGCAGTTTTCAGTTTGAAGTCACCCAGGTCGGCAAAGAAACCGTTCTCGCCCAAATTATCCACCTCGTCAACCAGGCCCAAACCTCGAAAGCGCCGCTGCAACGGCTGGCCGATCGGGTCATCGCTGTCTTTGTCCCCACCGTTTTGATCATCGCCTGGTTGACCTTCTGCGTTTGGTTCTTTTTGGCCGATAATTTGCCCCTCGCCCTCACCAATACCGTTGGCGTGCTGGTCATTGCCTGCCCCTGTGCCCTTGGTCTGGCGACCCCCACCTCCATTATTGTCGGCACCGGCAAAGGCGCAGAACAGGGCATTTTAATCAAAGATGCGGCCAGCCTGGAACTGGCTTACCAAGTGCAGACGATCGTCTTCGACAAAACCGGCACCCTCACCCAGGGCCGCCCCCAGGTTAATCACTTCGCGACCGTCAACGGCAGCGCCCACGGCCATGAACTTAAGCTTTTGCGGTTGGTGGCTGCGATCGAGGCCCGCTCTGAACATCCCCTCGCCGATGGGTTGGTCACCTATGCCCAAAGCCAGGGTATTCAGGCGTTCCCCCCGGTCACGGTGTTTGGGGCGGTGCCCGGTTGTGGGGTGTGGGGCGAGGTCAGCGATCGCCGTATTCACATCGGGACCGGCGCTTGGTTCCAGGAATTGGGCTGGTCCCTCCAGTGCCATACCCCCACGGGCCAAACCTTCCAAAGCTTGGCCCAAGCCTGGGAGCAGGACCAGCAAACGGTGGTTTGGATTGCGGTGGATGGGGAAGTGGAAGGCTTGGCGGCGATCGCCGATGCCCTTAAGCCCAAGGCGGCGGAGCAAATTGCCCAGTTGCAACGGCTGGGCTTACGGGTGGTGATGTTGTCGGGGGATAACCGATCGACCGCCGAGGCGATCGCCCGATCTGTGGGCATTACCGAAGTCATTGCCCCGGTGCGTCCGGACCAAAAAGCCGCCGTCATTCAGGATTTACAGCACACGGCCCAAGGTCCCCAGCGGGTCGCCATGGTGGGGGATGGTATTAATGATGCCCCAGCCCTGGCCCAGGCCGATGTGGGCATTGCGATCGGGACCGGCACCGATATCGCTATGGCCGCTAGTGACATCACCTTAATTTCGGGGGACTTGGGGGGTATCCAGGCCGCGATCGCCCTCAGCCGCGCTACGGTTGCCAATATTCGCCAAAATCTCTTCTTTGCCTTTATTTACAATGTCCTGGGCATCCCGATCGCCGCTGGCATTCTCTACCCCGTCTTTGGCTGGACCCTCAACCCCATGCTCGCCGGAGCCGCCATGGCGTTTAGCTCCGTCTCCGTTGTCACCAATGCCCTCCGCCTCAAGGGCGTGACCGCTTAAGCACCCCCCATCACTCTCCCAAAGCTTTGAGACGGGCTTCCAGCGCAGCAAGGCGTTCTTCTGCGGCAAGGCGCTGTTGGCGCTCTTCACTGGCTTGGGATTCAGCGGCAAGGCGCTGTTGGCGCTCTTCACTGGCTTGGGACTCGGCGGCAAGGCGCTGTTGGCGCTCTTCACTGGCTTGGGACTCGGCAGCAAGGCGCTGTTGGCGTTCCTCACTGGCTTGGGACTCAGCGGCAAGGCGCTGTTGGTGTTCTTCGATCGCTAAAAACTCAGCCGTCAGCCGTTGCTGTTGCTCCTGTCGGTAGCGTTCCTCTGGGGTGGGGTAACGATTGCCAGCGTTATCGTACCAGTAAAGCCAATCCCGTTCCCAACCCCCCTGACAACCAGTCTCACAGCCAAGGCCAAGGCCAATTTCAGGCATCCAAACGGGACTGCCGCTGGGGCTACCAATAGCATTATGGGTTTGCAAGACATAGCTGCCCTGCTGATATTTGTAGACTTCCAGGACCGATCGTTGCCGAAAGCGCCGCCCCTGTCCTCCCTTGGGATTGTAGATCACATAGTAAAGAATGCCTAAATTCTGGTAGTCCTGGAGTTTTTGCTCGTATTCACCATTATATTGCTTGGAAACAACCTCTAGGACCAAGCAAGGCATGATACCGTCTTCTTGCCACAGCAGATAGCTCAAACGGCCATCGGGGTCTCGTAGCCGATCGACTCCTAGGGCCAGAAAGGCATCGGGGACGATCGCGGGTTCATCGGGGTTGTAGTAAAACGCCATATCCACTGCGAAGAACCAATCCTGCCGATCGGCCCAAATTTGCTGCAAAATCGCTTTGAGCAGTTGGGGGATCTCATCTTGGAGTTGATTGTCCACAGGGGTTTCGTCAGAGTGGGGCAGATCGTCGGCGGTGGGGAGGCGACGGCGCAGGTAGTAGGCAGGGGCGGCGGACACAGGGACAGACCTCGCAAGGATGGGCAAAAGGGGTCGAGCAGTCGGTTGCTAAGATTATTTTAGTCCCTTGTGCTGGAGGTCGGAGTGAGACGTGAGTGTCTGTAGATTATTTTAGATGGGGCGTAACTTTGGGTTTAAAGCGATCGTCTACGCCCCCTTGCAAAACATTTTTTAAGTCCAAGTCTAGGATTTTCGGGGTCAGCGGTTGTTGGGTTGCCCGCCAAATCTCTAGGTGCCCTAGGCGTTGCCAAGGCTCAAATTCCGGCTCCTGGGGGCAGTTGTTTTGCTCAGGCTCACAAATAATATGGCTGACATAATCTGACTCCCGCGCCCCCGCCCAAAGGCTGCGATGCTCTTCAAAATAAATCGGCACATCGCGATGCAAATAGCTGTAGCCCCCTGTATTAAACCAAGGAGAGGCTAGGTTCAACACGCCCCAGAGTTGGGGTTCCTGGGACAGCCGGAGGTAGCTGATGAGGGTGGGCTGGCGATCGACCAACGTATATAACGTCCCCCACTGGGGCTGTCCCTAAAAGCCGCGATAGGTTCCCTGGGCGGGCGGCACCAAAATCCCCCCCAACCCCACCGTCAAAACCAGCACAAAGCCCCAAAATGCAGTCATGGCTTTGAGGGATGAGGCCGATCGTCGCCGCCACGGGAAGCAATCCCGCACAGCAGGGGGCAGATCGTGGTCGAGGACGATCGCGGCTAGGATCAGCCACAGGGGAATCACCGCAAAAATAAAGCGATATTCTTTATGGGGAATGGCGCTATGGGTCAGTACCACCACCGCAATCATGGCAAGCAGTGGCCATCCTCTGTGGATGACGGGTCTCACTCGCCACAGCACCAATACCCATAGCCCCGCTGAGGCATAGAGCAAACCCTCTAGAAAGTAGAACCAGGGATCGACCCCAAACAGAGCGCTGACGTTATGGGTTTTGTTGAAGAGATAGTTCTGGGTGTAGGAGATAAAGGGCGCTCCCCAGGTCACCCAATCCAGCCAGCCCACCCCCAGCATCATGAGGCCACCGCCTAGACTCCCCCAGGCCAACAACCCCCACCGTCGCCGCAGCAAAACCCACAACCCAACGAGGGCTAAAGTTGGTAAATATTGCAGGCGTAGCGCTACGGTGAGGGCACTACTGATGCCCCACAGGCAACCCCACAGGCGGGGCC
>JBMTWK010000159.1:0-7074 GCA_049452395.1 Prochlorothrix sp.
AGAATCCCCAGCCCCTCACTGCCCAAGAGACTGCTGCCCCCCTGCCAAAGACCCGCCGCCACGATCGCCCCAACCCCACTGCTCACACTTAGCCCCGCGATCGCCAGCCCCCAATTCAACAGCGGCAACCCTCCCAAGCGCCGATGCAAAATCCCCACCAACCAACACAGGGCAAACAGATTCACCCCCACCGTCGCCAAAACCAAGCCCGGTGCCCCAAAGGCATTGACACAGAGATAGTCCAGCAGCGCATTGAGCAGAATATTAAACAAACTGACATAAAACGGTGTAGTTCCATCCCCCAAGGCATAAAACACCCGCACAATCACATCCCGGCCCAAATAGACAAACATCCCCAAACCATAGGCCAGCAGCAACGAAGCCACCAGTTTCGACGACTCCGCACTAAAGGCCCCCCGCTCGTAGACCAAGCGCACGATCGGCTCACTCAGCGCCATCATCAACGCCCCGATCGGCAGCAAAGCACTCGCCGTAATCAAAATTCCCTGGCGAATGCGCTGCTTTAACTCCTCCCAATTCTCCGGAGCCGCCAACCGCGAAAACACCGGCATCAACGGCACCAAAATCACATTGGACAGCAGCCCCAACGGAGTCATCGCCAACAAACCCGCATAGCCCAAGGCCGCCGCCGCCTGGGGGATATAGGACGCAAAAAAGAGGTCCGTATAGACATTAATCTGCAACGTTCCCGAAGAAAACGTCGCCGGAGCCATAATTTTCAGCACCTCCCGCACACCGGGCCGCTGCCAATCTAGCCGAAAACGAAAGCCCCCATACCCCGCCTTCCACTGGGGCGGTAGCTGAATCAACCACTGCAACACCGCCCCCGCCAGGGTACTCCCCGCCAACACCATCCCCCCCACCGCCGCAAACTCCGGCGCAACCAAATCCGCCCCCAACACCAACCACAATCCCCCCAAGCCCAGTAGCACCGTAATGCTAGAAAACAGCGGGCTAATGGACGGCAACCAGTACTGATCCGCCGCACTGAGGGTTCCAAAGCCAATGCCAATAAAACCCGCCAGCAGCGCCATGGGGGCCATAATTTGCAACTGCTGCACTGCGATCGTCTGGATCCCCAGCCCCTCCGCCGTCGCCCCCAACCCCGGAGCCACCAAGCCAATCAAGGGCTTGGCAAAAATCACAATCAGCACCGTCAGCCCCAACAGGATCAGCCCCACCACCGTTGTGATCGTTTCTACTAAGGGCGCAGCATCCTCCTTACGCTCCTTAGACAGAACACTGACGATCGCGCTGTGGAACGGACCATTAATCCCCCCCAGCAAAATCAACAAAAATCCCGGCACCACATAGGCATAGTTAAAGGCATCAAAGGCCGCCCCAGTCCCAAAGGCAGCGGCGATCGCCTGCTGTCGCACCAAACCAAAAACCTTACTCAGCAGGGTTGCAACCCCCACGATCGCCGCGATCGTCCCCAAAGACCGACGGGCCTGGGGCTGCTGCGAGGGGGAAGATTCGGGGGCAAGTTCAGAGGGTTGCCCTAGGGGCTGCTGCTCTGGGGGCTGCTCTGGGGGCTGCTCTAGGGACGGCTCCGGAGACTGGAGATCAGACGGCTGGGATTCAGGGGGCTGTTGCGGGGAAGAGGTAGACACGGGCGGACTGTACCAAATACGGGGAATGGGATGGTCAAGGAAGGGCCGAGGGTGAACAGGGCCAACCCCCGCTCAGGCAAGGCAAGGGTGGGGGATAATAGAAGAAACCGGGAACAAGCCCAAAGGTCACTGGGAAAACCCTAAAATCATACCGCTCACCATGGCCCCAGCCTCGAAAACCTTGCCAATCCCAGGCACAACCTTGGAGTACACCCTACGCCGCAGCCCCCGATCGCGGCGGGCCAAAATTCGCGTGACCACCCACGGCAAAATTGAAGTCGTCATCCCCCAGGCCGATCCCCGCACCGACATGACGGACTTTGTGCTGCACCATTTGGACTGGATCCGCAAAGTCCAAGCCCGGTACCAAGCCCTACGCCAAGAAGTAGAAAACGAAACCCCAAGCAACCCAGCCCAGGCAACCGATCGACCCGCCCCATCCGCAGCCTTCCCAACGACGATCGAACTGCGGGCCATTCAGCAAAGCTGGTGTATTCACTATGATCCGCCGATTTTTTCCAGCTTAATTAATCCCAGCCTAACCAATCCCAGCCAACCCCCTGCCCCCAGGCTCACCGCAGCCTATCCAAATTTAGTCCTTCAGGGAGTCACCAGCCCCGATCGACCAGCCCAGCTTCAAGCCATCCTCAACACCTGGCTCCGTCGCCAAGCCCAACTCCAACTCCCCCCCTGGCTCCGGCAGTTGAGCCAAACCACCGGCCTGCCCTACACCAAAGTCACCCTCCGCAGCCAAAAAACCATCTGGGGCAGTTGTTCCGCCAAGAAAACCATTAGCCTCAACGATCGGCTCCTCTTTCTGCCCCCCAATCTCGTCACCTACGTTCTCATTCACGAACTCTGCCACACCCAACACCTCAACCACTCCCGCCACTTCTGGGCCTTAGTCCGCACCAAAAGCCCCAACTTTGAGCAAGACGAAGCAAACCTCAACAAAGCCTGGGCCTACATCCCCTCCTGGGCTGCCGTGACCTAATACTTAGCCCTATCCAACCCAAAACCCCAAGGCCATCCAGACCCCCGCCACAACAACCCCTGTGGCCCAAAACTTCCTAGCAAACAATCCCTAGCAAAAAAAATTTCTGTTGGGTTAGCGATCGCATCACCCAACTGACACACTCCATCGGTGTCAGACCCCCTCTAACCCTGAGCAGACCCCGATTCAGAAGCAGACCCGATCGCCCCCTAAGCATTCAACAAATGTTGAATCGTCTTCAGTAACTCCTTCGGTTCAAAGGGCTTGTTCAAATAGGCATCCGCCCCTTGCTTCATTCCCCAGTAATGATCAAATTCCTCACTCTTAGAGGAACACATCACCACCGGCACATCCTTGGTCTTGGGATTGCCCTTGACCTTCCGGCAAAACTCATAGCCATTCATCTCAGGCATCACAATATCTAACACAATCAGGGCGGGTAGCCCCTCAGGGGAGGCTCCATCCACCTTAGCTAAGGCTTCCACACCATTAGAAGCCGTTTCCACCGCAAAACCACTATTTTGCAGCAGATCGCTGATCATAGTGCGATAGGTTTCACTATCTTCGACAACTAGGATGGTGCTCATAGAGTAAGTGCAAATGAATGTTTTAAGATGACTGGAGAAGGGGAGCTAGGGGTTAAAGACGGGGACTCTACCGCAGGAAGGCCAAACCAGGAGTTCTAATTCAAGGATGCTGCTGATTTTATCCTCCATCGGCCCCAAAATCCGGACGTTTGTCACAATTCGATCGGGCTATCACTGGACCATCATCGGGCCATCCGTTGATGGGGTTGGGGGTCGATCGGGCCTTTGGAACGCGATCGCAGAATTCTAGGTTAAACCAAAGTTGGAACCGGAGAAGCAGGAAAATCCAACCGAAGCAGCACCAGAAACCAGCAAGAGAACCCAACGCGGAGAGAAGACCGCCATGCCGACCAGGAGAACGACGACGGGGCAGGGCTAGAAGCTCCCGTTTAGGACCGACCCAAGGTCAAAGCCGGGATCATACCCAGAGGCATCCTTCCCTTAAGCTTAAAGCCTTAAGCTCTCAATCTAACGAGATGTTGCGACTTCTTTGCAGAATGCCAGCCCATGCAGCGTGCCGCAGGGTGCCGCAGCGTGCCCAGAAACCTTTGCCAGACTCCCCTAACGGGCAAAATTGCACTAACGGGCAAAATTAAACCGTTGAGGCGCTGGGGTTCCCCTGTGTACTGCTCCTAAGTTGCTTCTAGGTTACTCCTGAGTTGCTGCTAATCTGTTGCTCCTTTTTTTCATTTCAGGGGCGATCGACAAACTTCAGGATTGTAGGAGAATGACAGCAGGGTTGCGAAATCCATCTGAGCATCTGGCCTAAAAAGCACGCCGCCCCTACCAACCTTGGCTACCAACCCTAGATACCCGCTTCCTGGGAAGATTCCCCAAGATTTCTCAACATCCTTCTGGGAAAGCTGTTACTCTAGGAAGCTGTGGCTTTTTGTCCGGTGAACCCTCTCAGACCCAGGGTCGTAGGGAAGCGGCAAAACCGCCTACTCTCCTGAAGCGAGGTGCCCTCACAGCAAATCCACAACACCTTAATCAGAGCGTCAGACGACCCAAACCCATGGCAGGCTATATTTTAGTGCTCTCGGTGTTAATCCTGGGGGGGGCGATTGCCACCCTGGGCGATCGCCTAGGGACCAAAGTCGGCAAAGCACGGCTCAGCCTGTTCAACCTCCGACCCAGGGATACTGCTGTTGTCATCACCATGATTACCGGCAGCGTTGTCTCTGCCACCACCCTCGGTATTTTGTTTGCCGTTAACCGGGAGTTGCGGGGGGTGTTTCAACTGGAGGAGCTAGAGGAACAGCGGGAAACGGCCCTGGCGGAGCTAGAGCAAGTGCGCCAGGAAAAAACTGCCATGGAAACCGCCCTGGCCCAAGCCCAAACCCAACAGACCAAAGCCCAGGAAGAGTTGGCCACTATCAACACTTCCCTTGCCCAAGCCCAGGAACGCCAAGCCCAAACCGAGGCCCAATTGGGGACTGTGGCCAATAAGGCGGAACAGCTACAGAGCCGCGCCACAACCCTACAGGCTGAGGCCACGGAATTGATAGAGCAGCGCGATCGGGTCCAGACCCAGATTGAACAGCGCGATCGGGAGATCCAAGAACAGGAGAGCCTCCTAGCCGCCAGACAGTCCCAAATTGCCAATAGTCAGTCCCAAATTGATGACCTAGAAGCGGCCCAAAACTTTTTGACCCAAGAAGTGCAGCAACTAGAGCAAAGCTATCGGCTCCTACAAACCGGCAGTGTCGCCCTCGCCAGAGGTCAGGTCTTAGCCACGGCAGTCATCCGCAGCCCCACCCCCCAAGACAGCCAAGCCCTGCTCAACCAACTGCTCCGGCAGGCCAACCAAGTTGCCCAGCAACAAATTCGACCGGGCACCGAAAACCCAGAGGACCAGGTGATCCAGGTGACCCAAGCCGAGGTCGATCGCCTCATTGAAGAACTAGCCAACGGTCAGCCCTATGTGGTCCGGGTGCTAGCAGCCCGCAACTACGTCCTCGGAGATAGCCGCGCCCAAGTGGTCTTGGACGTTAGCCCCAACCGCATTATTTTTGAACCGGGGGACATTGTAGCCAAAGCTTCCACCAATCCCGCCGAAATGGATTTAGACCAACTGCGGCAACGACTCGATTTGCTCCTAGCTGCGTCCCAGTTCCGGGCCGAACGGGCGGGAATTGTCTCGGAGGGGGTGCCCCTACGGGTTCAGACCTATGTGCAATTTTTAGAGCAACTTGCGACCCAAACCCAACCCCTCATGATCCAAGCGGTGACCCCCGTACCGGTCTATACCGTCGGTCCCTTACGTTTACAGTTTATTGCCCTTGACTCCAATGGACGTGAAGTTTTCCGCAGCCGAGATCCCAACCCCCCCAGCCCTCGTGATCCTGGGCCTTGACCCCGGTCGGGATAAGTGCGGCCTTGCAGTCTGGGCAGCAGCGATCACAGCTACCGAGATCGCCCGCAGCAGAGACAATACACCAGGGATCGCGCCAACCGGGGGGACTGTTCTAACCCATGCCGTGGTTGCCGCAGCGGAAACCCCAATGACGATCGCCGACTGGATCCAAACATTTGGCGTTACAACGCTGGTCATGGGCAACCAAACCACCGCTAAACAGTGGCGATCGCGCCTAACCGACAGCCTCAACCCTTGCCCCCCTATCACTTTGGTCGATGAACGCTACAGCACTTTGGAGGCCCGCGATCGCTACTGGGCCATGTACCCCCCCCAAGGGCTAACCCGCCTCATTCCCCAGGGACTGCGCCAACCCCCACGCCCGATCGATGACATTGTGGCCATCCTCTTAATTGAGCGCTATCTCAAGGCCCAGTCGATCGCAACCCACCCCTAGAATGCAACTAGAATGCAACGCCTCTAGGGCTGAACTCACAGTAAGTATGAGACAATAAAAAACTGGGTCTTCGGCCCAATTGAGCCAATTTCTCCTCGCTAACGCCTACCATCTCCCGTCCGTTAGCCCAATCTTGCCCACCACCCGTATTACCTTCTTCATGACCCTTAGCCTCACCCTCACCCCCCAAATCCTAGAAACCCTCAACCTCAGCCCCGCCCTCGCCCTCATCGATCCTTTACTGGAGCAGGGTCAACTCCTAGGGTCGGAACCCAACTTAAGCTTTACGATCGAATATCCCCAAGAACAGGGCGATCCCCGCGAATTATCGGAAATCCCAGAAATCCGCCTTTGGTTCATCCGCCTCGATGCCCGCTATCCCTGGTTACCCCTCATTTTAGACTGGAAAGGGGGAGAGTTAGCCCGCTATACCGCCATGCTAGTGCCCCACCAATTCCACCCCACCGAGGGCATTCAGTACAATCCCGAAGCATTAGAGATTTTTGTCATGAACAAAACCTTTGTGCTGCTGGAATGGCTCCAAACCCAAGGCATTACCGGCAAATCCCGCATTCAAGACATGGCCCAAATGCTGGGCTATGAGCTAGTGGATGAATTTTTTGCCCTAGTTCAGTAGAGTAGCCGTCACCAGACGAGTCCTTAGCCATGCGGGTTATTCTTCAGCGCGTCACAGCCTCCCAAGTCACCGTCGAAGGAGTCACGATCGGGGCGATCGGTCCCGGCCTCAATCTCCTTGTGGGTATCGCCGCAGGCGATACACGGTCAGAACTAGAGTGGATGGCTAACAAGTGCCTCAATTTGCGTCTTTTTCCCCTGGAATCGGGGGGGCGGTGGGAACAGTCAGTCCTGGAACTGGGGGGTGAGCTACTGGTGGTGAGCCAGTTTACCCTCTACGGAGACTGTCGCAAAGGGCGGCGGCCTTCCTTCGATCGGGCTGCTCCCCCCGCCCAAGCCGAAGCTTTATACCAAGAATTTGTCGAAATCCTGCGCCAAAGCGGCCTCCGAGTGGAAACCGGCCAATTTGG
>JBMTWK010000160.1:0-6973 GCA_049452395.1 Prochlorothrix sp.
CCCCGAAAGTGTCCGGATTCGCTTTTTGAACCCTGGCCATATAAAACAGATCTATCAGCAATTTGATTGCATCTGAGTTCAGTGCAAACTCCAAGCGCAGACTCCAGGCACTAACTCCAGGCACTGATCTGACGGGCATCGCATTCATCGGGTACCGCATTTATTGGGCATCGCCTTTAGCGGGCATTGAATTTAGCGGGCATTGCATTCATCAAGCATGATTCATCGGGTATCGCCTTTAGCGGGCATCGCATTCATCGAGCATTCTTCATCGAGCATCGCATTGATGCAGACGCATCTCACAGCATTGATGCAGACGCATCTCACAGCATTGATGCAGACGCATCTCACTGTGGAAGCCTCCAACGGATCCCGCTTGTTTTTGGCCCCAAGCGAGTGAGTGACCTGTGAGTTTCGCCTAGACTGCCGCCTCAATCCTCCCCACCCTCGATCGATCTGCTATGGAACTTATCTTTCTCGGCTCTGGTTCTGCTTTTACCTTAGAGGCAGGAAATTTCCAGTGTAATATGTTGCTAGTGGCCGAAAATGACGAAAAACTGCTGTTAGACTGTGGCTCTGACATTCGGTTTTCCCTGAGTGCCGCCGGTTTTAAGGTTACAGATCTGACGGATATCTATATCAGCCATCTCCATTCTGACCATGTGGGCGGGCTGGAATATGTTGGCTTTAGCACTCGGTTTAATCCCCACTGCGATCGGCCTCGCCTCTACACCAGCGCCGATATTGTGCAGGATCTCTGGGACCACACCTTAGCGGGGGGAATGCGATCGCTCCAGGGCAGTGTTGCGACCTTAGACACCTTTTTTCAGGTCCAGGCGATCGAACCCCAGGGGAGCTTTACCTGGCAGGGCTTTCGGTTCCAACTGGTACAAGTTCCCCATGTCCACAATGGCGAAGGTCTGATGCCGAGCTATGGCCTCTGGTGCGACTTCCATGGCACCCGCGTCTTCTTCACCACCGACACCCAATTTGCCTGGACCACCCTCCAGCCCTACTACGAAAACGCCGACCTCATCTTCCAGGACTGCGAAATCGCCCCCGTCCCCACCCCGGTCCACAGCCGCTATGAGCAGTTGCTCACCCTGCCCCCAGAGATCCGCGCCAAGACTTGGCTCTGTGGCTACCAGGGGGGATCGAAGCCCCAGGCGGCAGTGGATGGATTTCGGGGGTTTGTTAAACGGGGACAGGTGTTTCGGTTTACGGCCAATGCGGTGGTGACGGAGCTGCGATCGATCGGCCTCAATCTGGCTGTGTCCTGAATCAGGGACGATCAACGACGATCACCATAACAGACCCACCCGCTGAGAATCCCCCCTGAGGCGAGACCCTTTACCCGTATACTAATAAAATTATTCTGTATTTTTTGAGCACCTCGAAAAATGCGACCCCAGCCCCCCGAATTGACGTGATTCCAGGGCTTGGGAGGGATGGCTGTGCTGCCCCCGATCGGGTCTATCCCACTTTGGACGGGCCAGAGGCCCATCCCACCCAAGAGGTTGTTGTGGGATAGCCGGACCGGCTGTCCATAGGCGAAAGTGGGATACACCCCCCCGATCGTCGATCGAGGCCTCCTAACGGTTCATCCGTTAAAGACTAGAAAGTTTGTAGACGTTAGCTGAAGGGATCCGTGCGAAAAATCGTCATTGCTGGCAACTGGAAAATGCATAAAACCCAGGCGGAAGCTTCTGAGTTCCTGCTGGGGTTCTTGCCGAAACTGGAAGACACCCCCGAAGGGCGGGAAGTCGTTCTTTGCGTCCCCTTTACGGCACTCCCGCTGCTGTCCAAAAGCTTACATGGAAGCCGGGTGCGGGTCGGTGCTCAAAACGTCCACTGGGCTGAGTTTGGAGCCTACACGGGCGAAATTTCTGCGGCTATGCTAACGGAACTGGGAGTTCGCTATGTGGTGGTGGGCCACAGCGAGCGGCGGGAATATTTTGGCGAAACCGACGAGACGGTGAATCAACGGCTGCGGGCGGCTCAGGCTGCGGGTTTGGTGCCGATCCTCTGTGTGGGAGAAACCAAGCAACAACGGGACCAAGGCCATATTGAGAGCGTGATTTTTGAGCAGTTGGCTAAGGGACTGGTGGGCGTAGACCAAAGCCAGTTGGTGATTGCCTATGAACCCATTTGGGCGATCGGCACTGGGGACACCTGCGAGGCCACCGAGGCAAACCGGGTTTGCGGCCAAATTCGCAGTAAGCTCCATAACTCAGCGGTGCCGATTCAGTACGGCGGATCGGTCAAACCGGGCAATATTGACGAAATTATGGCCCAGCCGGAAATTGACGGCGCTTTGGTAGGCGGGGCGAGTTTGGAACCGGCGGACTTCGCCCGGATTGTCAATTACGAATAAAGCCCCGGACCCATCCCCCAGATCTGTCAATTTGCACTGACCCAACCCTTGCCAAGCCCTATGACCCAGAGCCTGATAAGCCGCGATCGCACCTTTAGCTGGGGCAGTCGCACCTATGTGATGGGCATTTTGAACATTACCCCCGATAGCTTCAGTGATGGGGGGGATTTTGCGACGGTCGATCGGGCCTTGGCCCAGGCCCAAGCCTTGACCGCAGCGGGGGTTGATCTGTTGGATATTGGGGGCCAGTCTACGCGGCCCGGTGCGGAACAAATCTCCCTGGCGGAGGAACTCGATCGGGTCTTGCCAGTGGTCAGCGCCCTGCGGGATCAGGGGAACCCGCTGCCGATTTCCGTGGATACAACCCGTGCCGCTGTGGCCGCTGCGGCCTTGGAACGGGGGGCCGACTGGATTAACGACATTTCCGGCGGCACCTTTGACCCCGAAATTTTTGACGTTGCGGCGCAGCACCAAGCCCCGATCGTCCTGATGCATTTGCGGGGCACCCCGGCCACCATGCAAAGCTTGACCCACTACGATGACCTGCTGGGGGAAATTGCCCAGTTTCTGCAAACCCAAGGGTCGATCGCCCTCGCCGCCGGAGTTCGCCCCGATCGCATTATTTTCGATCCCGGCATTGGCTTTGCCAAAACCTATGGGCAAAACCTGGAAATCTTCCAAGGACTGCCCCAACTGCGTGCCCTCGGCTACCCGCTGCTGGTGGGGCCATCCCGCAAAAGCTTTATCGGCAAAATCCTCGATCAACCCAACCCCAAAGAGCGCATCTGGGGGACTGCGGCGGCGTGCTGCGGGGCGATCGCCGGAGGAGCCGATATTTTGCGGGTCCATGATGGCGAAATGGTGCAGGTGTGCCGGGTTGCGGATGCCCTTTGGGGCCGATCGGTAGCCTAGGGGCGGTCGATCGCGGCGGGTGCAGACCCACTGCCCAGATCTGCAACTGGCTGGAGATGCCCGGTGATGCGCCATGCTTTCCCAAAGTCCGGGGTAAACTAAGGGGCGAACGAATCCTAGACCTAACCCAACCCAACCTAAGTTCGATCGGGCAGGCCGGAGCGCTAACCCCACTCCATACAGATCTCCCTTTGGAACCGCTGTGAAACCCTTATGAACGCAACCGCCACTCAATCCCCCAACCCCAGCCCCAGCGCCGCCGCCCCAGCGGCTGTTGTCCAAGCCCAGAACCTCCACAAAACCTACCGCACGGGCTTCTGGATGAACCAAAAGATTTCATCCCTCAAGGGGGTGTCTCTCTCGGTTCACCAGGGGGAAACCTTTGGCCTGTTGGGGCCGAATGGAGCCGGTAAGACAACTCTGCTCAAGATTTTGCTAGGGATTACCCGTCCCAGCCAGGGTAGCGGTAGCCTGTTGGGCAAGCCCCTGGGCGATCGGGCGGTGCGTGCCCGTCTGGGTTATTTGCCGGAAAATCCCTACTTTTATGATTATTTGACGGGTTGGGAAATGCTGCGGTTTACGGCGGGCCTATTCGGGATCCCGGAGGCCGAGCAACGGAAGCGGATGGTGGACCTGCTGGATTGGGTGGGGCTGGCCCAGTCTACGGCCCGCAAAAAGCCGCTGCGGGAATATTCCAAGGGAATGTTGCAGCGGCTCGGTTTGGCCCAGGCTTTGATTAACAACCCAGATTTGATTTTTCTGGATGAACCCATGTCGGGTTTGGATCCCCAGGGTCGCTACCAAATGCGGGAAATTATTTTGACCCTAAAAAGTCAGGGCAAGACCATCTTTTTTAATAGCCACATCTTGGCTGATGTGGAGAAGATCTGCGATCGGGTTGCAATTCTAGCCCAGGGCAATTTGTTGTGTGCAGGGTCGCTGGATGAGTTGCTAGGGACTAGCCGCGCCTATGAAGTGAAAGTTGAGGGCGATCGGCTCAATCTAGAAGTTTTAGCCCAGTGGGTGGACCACTTGAAGCTGGACGACACGGTTTGGAGTGGTCAGTTGAAGGGCAAGCCCGAAGAGTTTTTGGGCAGTTTAAGCCTCATGGGGGGGCGCTTGCTGTCGCTCCAACTGACACGGCCTAGCTTGGAAGAATTTTTTGTGGAGCAACTGCGGCAGCGTAACATTCGCGTGAGTGAGTGAGCCTGCGACTTGGGGGCTATTCTACACAGTTTGGGGCAAGCGACAGGACAAGGACAGTAGCTCTGGCGTGCTGTTGAGGTTTTTGTAGACAACCACAAAGGTTTCTTCCCCGATTTTAGCGAAGCTAAAGTGATCAGCGTGGGCCAGACCGGGAATCATTGCTTGCAGCTCATCTTTAGGAACTTTTGGCAACATATGGTTTTTAGCTTCCTCTGATAGGCTTCATATTGTCTTAATACTAGCAAACCCAAGCTTAACAAATCTACACCTTGTTAAAATATCCGATAAATACCGCAACGAGCTAGGGGTTTAGTGGGGAAGATATCCGTTTAGAGTAATAAGGTTATAGGGTTTGAGATTCGGCAGGTTATGGGCTGTTGCTGATCATGGGTTCCTGTGGGGTGCATCCCACTTTAGAAGAATCTTGGTAGGGGTCGTGCCCCCGTGCCGACCCTCTTCGGCCCTCTTTGGAGATTCATCGATTGAGTAGACTGTTTCAATTTCCGGATTTTGTTTGGGTTTTGAATATGGTCTGTAACCTAGAAGACATTAATTTAACTTTATGATATGATCAATTACCTAATAAGTACTTTTGTTCTATAAGTATCCCCCTCCTCCTCTACCATGCCCTGTTTTCTGCACCTTGCTGACATTCATCTGGGCTACAGCAAATACAACAACCCGACCCGCACCCTCGATTTTTTCTATGCCCTTGAGGATGCGTTGCAGCGCTATGCCTTGGCTCAGCCCGTTGATTTTGTGATTATGGCGGGGGATTTATTTGAGCATCGCAATATTTTACCGGCTGTGCTGAATCAGGCCCAATATTGCCTCAATTTGCTGCAAGAGGCGGGGATTCCGGTGCTGACGATCGAGGGGAACCACGATCACCGGCCCTATGGCACCAAAACCAGTTGGCTCAAGTATTTGGCAGAACAGAATCAGCTCATTCTCTTGGAACCCGACCACGGGGAAGAGGCTGAGGCTCTGTTCCAGCCCTGGGATCCGGTGCATCATCGCGGGGGCTATATCGATTTGGACTGTGGGGTGCGGGTGCTGGGATCGAATTGGTATGGGTCTTCGGCTCCCCAGGCGATCGCGGCCCTTGCGGAGGGTTTGCGGCATCTGCCCCCGGCCCCTGGCCCGACAATTATGCTGTTTCACCATGGCCTAGAGGGAGAGATTGCCCGCTATAGTGGCGCGTTGCGGGAGAGTGAGCTGTTGCCGCTGTGGGAGGCGGGGGTGCATTATTTGGCCATGGGACATATCCATAAGAGCTATACCAAGGGAGGCTGGATTTTTAACCCCGGTTCTTTGGAGGCCAATAGTGTGGCGGAAAGTCAGTACGATCGGGGGGTGTTTCGGGTCACGATCGAGCTAGAACCAGGGGCGATCCCCAATGCTGACCCCAAGGCTGACCCCAATGCCAGAATTCCAGCCCAGATTAACGCTGACCTCAAACAGGACTACCGCCAGCGATCGATCCAGCGCCTGACCCTTACGGCCCAGAAAACCTGGACTCCTGCACAACTGGAGGCGGCGGCGATCGAGGCTATCCGCGCCAAGGCTCAGCAGGACAAAACCCAGGCGGCGATCGTCGAGCTACGCATCCAGGGGCAAGTGGGCTTTAACCGGCTGGACTTAAATGTGCGGCAGTTGCGGGAGCAGTTGTTGGACTTGAGTGGGGCGCTGATTTTTTTGCTGAAGTATGAGGTGACGGGGACGGAGTATCTCAGCCCGATTCCCCAGGGGGAGGCCCAGCCCAGCCGAGACGCAATTGAGGCGATCGTCTTTGGGGATTTGTTGGCGGCTCATCCGGTTTATGGCGATCGGGCCGATCGGTTGGCCAAGGGGTTAATTGGTCTGAAGGAGCGGGTTTTGGCCCAGCAACCGGAGGCGGATTTATACGGACAGGTGGAGGCGCTATTGGGGGAGGTGGCGACGGGGTCCACCCTACTTTAGCGATTGAACCGACCGGGTAGGGGCAAACCCCCCGTGGTTGCCCTGGTTTTGTCCCAAGAGGGTCGGCCAGGGGCACGACCCCTACCCAGTGCTCCCTGGCGACGAGCCAAGAGAACTAGCGAGATTCATGGCCGTGGGCTGACAGTATGGCCTGAGGCTGACAGTATGGAGAAGCCTTGACGGATATAGAAGCAAGGACGGGATAGATAATACACTTGAGGGGATGGCTTGCCTGGGTCTTGCCCTCTCGTTTTTCCCGTTGCTACCCCTTCTGAGCGCAATTCATGGCTTCTTCTGGTCGCTACCAAAGCCGGTTGTTGAATTTTGTCGATCGTCAGTTTCGCCACTGGCGCGATCGTGGTGCTGTGGCATGGCGATCGGTCCAAACAACCCTGAGTTGGACCGCTCAGATTTTGCTCTATCCGCTCTATGTGGTGGTGCAGGCCAGTCGGCAACTCCAGGGGCAGGCCATGGGCGCAACCCCACAACTCACCAGCCCAGGACCAGATCTTAATGAAC
>JBMTWK010000161.1:0-6960 GCA_049452395.1 Prochlorothrix sp.
GATCTAGCAGGGGTTTGACTAAATCCAGCATGGCTTGGCCGCGATCGTTACGGACCAAAATTTGCTGCAAATGCTGGGTCATGGGTTGATTTTGGTAGGGTACGCCCATATAGCCCACCACCAAGTCGGCGAGGCCGTTCATATAGTCAAAGCAGCTATAGCAAGAGGGGGCGATCACGTCGGTGAGTTCGGCGGAGGGGAGGCAGAAGTAGGGAACTTGCTCGTAGTATTCCCGGAAGGCGGCTAATTCGGGGTTTCGGCTTGATTTTGGGGGTTGGGGAAGGTTTTGGGGGACGCGGTGCTTAAAATGTACCTGGTAGTCCTGCATAAATTCATAATGCTGGACCGTTTCGGGGCTAGTGCTGGCGGTTTTGAGGAATTTATCCAAGCCCGATCGGTGGCCATTATCCACGCAGTGCGTCCCGATGACATAAAGTTGGTCGAGTCCTAGGTCTGGGGCGATCGATCGTAGCGCTTGGACTTGGCAGCCTACGCCGCAGAATAAAATCTTTTTGAGGCCGCTTTGCTCTAATTCCGCCAAAATATTGAGATTTGGGGATAGGGTCGGCTTAACTCCCCTGGCGGCGAGAACTTCCGCTACGGTTGTGGCTAAGACGGGTTGGGGTTGGAAGCGATCGCCCGGTGCAGACTGCACACAAACCACACCGTCAACATAGCCCTGACGGAGCATTGCCACCGCGATCGTCGTGATAATCCCCGTCCACTGGGCACCAGCCACAGGTTGCCGCACTCGCCCATAGTACAGTCCCTGGGTTACCCCAAAATGTCGCTCTGGGTCTGATTTTCCGACTTTGAGGCTAGTTTGTTGGCCTAATCTAGACCGTCCGTGGACCTGCGCTTCTAGCTGCTCAATCCGCCGCATTCCTGCCCCCAGAAAGGCACAGGCCGTTTTGACTTGGGCGACATAGTAGGTGTCGCAGAGGCCGCATTGACTGCAATGCTCTTGGGCGGGATAGGCGCTACCGGGGGCGATCGGTCGAGCGCGATCGCGCCAATTGGGGGGTAAAGGCGGCATGGGTGCTCCTCAGCTAGGTTGTCGCAGATACTCTTGCTCCTCTCGCCTCCCTGGGAGAGGGGCCGGGGGTGAGGGTATGCAGCTAGATTTCCTCTTCTTGGCTAGAAAGCACCAGCCGATCGCCTAATTCCTGCAAGGTGCGGCCCATTTGGGTATCGCTCTCCTTTTGTTGCAGGATTTTGTCGCAACTGTAGAGGACGGTGGTGTGGTCCTTGCCGCCAAAGGCTTCACCAATTTTGGGCAAGCTGAGATCGGTGTACTGCCGCATCAAATACATACCAACTTGCCGCGCTAGGCTGATTTCCCGGCGACGGGAGTTGCCTTTGAGGTCTTCGATCGAAATCTCGAAGTTTTCCGCCACCACTTGCAAAATCGTTTCCGGCGACACATCAACTTTGTTATCGCTGGGGCTAAGCATCGGGGCGATATTCTCCACGCTCAGGGGCAGTCCCGAAATGGAGGTATAGGCAACGGCGCGGGTCAGTGCTCCTTCCAGTTCCCGGATGTTGGAGGTGTAACGGGTTGCAATGTATTCCGTGACGGTGCGGGGCAGGGGAATATTCTCGTATTCTGCTTTTTTTTGCAGAATTGCCATCCGGGTCTCCAGATCCGGGGGTTGGATATCGGCGATTAAGCCCATGGAAAAACGGGAGCACAGCCGCTCTTGGAGGCGGGGAATTTGGTTGGGGGGCCGATCGGAGGCTAAAACGACCTGTTTTCCAGACTCGTGGAGGGTATTGAAGGTGTAGAAAAACTCCTCCTGGGTATATTCCTTGCCCTCGATGAATTGGATATCATCCACCAAGAGAACATCGGCGGCTCGGTAGTGCTCCCGGAAGTCCTGCATCCCATCGTGGCGGATTGCGGTAATGAGGTCGTTGGTGAACTTCTCGGTAGAAACGTAGAAAATACGGGTATCGGGGCTGATTTGCAAGCGGTAGTGACCGATCGCCTGCATGAGGTGGGTTTTCCCCAGTCCCACGCCCCCGCAGAGAAAGAGGGGGTTAAATTCCCGACCGGGGGATTCGGCGACGGCAAGGGCAGCGGCGTGGGCCATGCGGTTGGTCGCCCCGACCACGAAGCGGGAGAACAGGTATTTGGGGTTGAGTTCGCTTTGGCGTTTGACCCCTGGGGCCGATCGGGCGATCGGTTTTGGCATTCCGCCCCCCTGGGCCGGACCGATCGCGGCATTGGCTGCGGCTGGCAACTCTTCGCTGGTCCGGTTCAGCAAGTTCCCCTTGGCCTCCATGAAGCTCAGGTTCGATCCTGGGGTAGTCCCGAAGTTGGCTCCTGCCTCGGTGAGGGAGTCCCGATCGAGATCGTTGCTGAAGGAGGGGTCTTCCCCTGCGTTGGGGGCTTCGGTTGCCCCAGTTTCTTCCTGGGGAGGCTTCTGGGGGTGGGGCGTTGGAGGCTGTGAGGTTGGGGGTGGCCTCGGCGGGATCTGGGGGGGCTGATTCTGGGGTGGGGGGTTGGGGGGTGCGGGAGGTGGGGGCCGATCGATCGTCTGGAGCTGCTGGCTCTGCCTCAAGCCGATCGGCAGCAGTCCACAGCGTAGACGCAGCACTGTCCGGCTCGCCCTCCGTCACATTGGCAACCGTAAACTCTAGCTCCATCGGCTCCCCAACCACATCTTCCAGCGCCGTTGCAATGGCCTGGGCATAGTACTTCTCCAGCCATTTACGGGCAAAGGGGTTGGGGGTTTGGATCTGCAAACAATTGCCTTGCCGCTCTTCCACCGTTGCCGTTTTGATCCACGTCTCAAAGGTGGGCCGACTTAGTTGGGTTTGCAGACGCTCTAAAACCTGATCCCAAAGTTGTTGAGGGGACATTTCCACAGTCAACACCTAATAAAAACAGAAAGTTATCCGGTAGGCTGGGTGAGAAGCCGAGACAGGGCGCTATCGATGCCGGGGGGCTATGGATGACAGACCACTATCCGACAGACCACTATCCAAGGGTGATGGTGTTGCTACAGGACCGCGATCGTGACCACACCGGGCCATAGCCGAGAGGGTCACAGTAGCCCATGGTTTCTGGAGATTTTCACAGACTTGTAGCCAAGGCCAAGGCCACAACCGTCACTGAACGGGTGGCTAAACTCATTCTCCCCGTTAGGATTCGTGGGGATTAGCGTGAGTTCCGTGGGCGAACTGCTCAGGCAGTTCTATAAAGGCGAAGGGTGTCCGGTCTGGGGTGAGGCTCGTTGGGGGGAAGAGCCTGGGGGGAGTGCCTCATCGGGCTGGACTGGGGAGGGAGGCGAGTAGCCCTGGTTAACCCTGTGGTGTTGCGGGGTTGGGGCGTGAGGGGAGGAATGCCGGGGGCAGTGAGGGGCCACAGGGAGGCAGGGGAGGCAAGCTGAGGATGAGTCACAGGGGCAAGACAGGGAGGATGATGGGGTTGGGGGAGACGAGGGGAACGGGAGGGAATCTTGGGGTTTGCCTTGGATGAACCAAAAAACCACAGGATGATCATCCTACCATTGGAGTCCTGGGAGCGGGCAGATCTCTTGGAAGAAATTAGATTCTGCGCCTAACGGGATGCTCGGAGGGCCAAGCCGCTACCCACAACTAGGCTCAGGAAAATGGGCATCCAGGCGGCTAGGAAGGGGCTAATGGATCCCCGCACGCCCAGAGCGCTGAAGACAAAGGCCAGCAGATAGTAGCCAAAAATAATCAGCACACTAAACCCAAAGGCGGTGGCCCGATTGGTGCGCTGGTTGGGCAAAATCCCCAGGCTGGAGCCGACCAAGCCAAAGACCACGCAGACAAAGGGAAAGGCCCACTTTTGCTGAAGCCGAACGCGCAGCTTCCGCACGTCCTGCTCGTTGCCGGTGGTTTCCAAGAGTTTCAGTTGGGCTTGGGCTTCCAGGATGTTCATCTCACCGTAGTCTTTACTGCGGGAGGCAAGGTCTAGGGGGGTTTTGGGAATGGCAAGGCTATGTTCGCCAAAGTTGAGAATACTGCGGTAGGAGCCATCGGAGGCGACGAGGTAGAGGGTGCCGTTGTAGAAGTCCCAGACGCTTTCTTGGGGGTTCCACTGGGCGGCTTTGGCGGCTAGGATTTGGTTGAGTTCGCCGCGACTAAAGTCCAAAATGGTCACGCCTTGCATTTGTTCGCCATCAAAGCGACGGGCGTAGAAGATGCGGGCAAGGCCGTTGCTGGTGCTGCCGTCGGGCTGGGTAATTTCGGCGTATTGCTGGTACAGGATGTTTCGTTCTTGAAATTCCAGGCGATCGTTCTCTAGGGCTTCGTCTAGGGTGACGGTGGCTTGGTAGTTGGCGAGGGGGACGAGGGATTCGTTGAAGAGAAAGGTTAAACCCGTGACTCCAATGCTCAGCACGACGGCGGGGAGTAGGAGCCGGTAGACGCTGATGCCACAACTGCGCAGGGCGACGAGTTCGCTGTCGGTGGAGAGGCGGCTATAGGTCATTAGGGCCGCCAGCAACATGGACATGGGGAAGGCCAGAACGATGAATTCTGGCATTTTGAGGGCGAAGACTTGGAAGGCGATCGTGAGGGGTAGACCGGCTTCGCTGACTCGGCGGATGAGGTCAAATAGGATGCCAATGGAGATGCCCACGGAGGTAAAAGCTGCGACCCCGAAGAAGAAAGGGCCAGACATTTCCCGAAGCAGGTAGCGATCGAGAATCGGCAGGGGACTTTTGAAAAACATGGGGGCGGAATTTTAGAGCTAAAGATAGGAAAGGAGCCGAGATATCGCGATCTGGTTTGGGATCTCAAGACCCCTGACCCCCGGCCCTTCTCCCAAGGAGGAGAGGGGAGCAAGAGCGTTCAGATTGTATGTCGGACCGCGATCGGGATTGGGAGCGATCGAAACGATTTTGCCACCTAGGCCAGGTTTAGACTCGATGCAGTTCAAAGGCGGAAGTTTTCTCCCAGATAATATTCTCGCACTAGGGGATTTTCATAGAGTTCGGTGGGCGTTCCTGAGGCGAGAATTTCTCCGTCGCGGAGAATGTAGGCCCGATCGGTGATGGTGAGGGTTTCGCGGACGTTGTGATCGGTAATGAGCAGGCCCATGGCTTTGTCCCGCAGTTGGCCAATGATGACTTGGAGGTCGGCCACGGCGATCGGGTCGATGCCCGCAAAGGGTTCATCCAACAGTAAAAAGCGCGGCCCCTTCGCCCCAGAAGCCAAGGCACGGGCAATTTCGGTGCGTCGCCGTTCCCCCCCAGAGACCTGTAGCCCCAGGGTGTTGGCCACGGCGGAGAGGTTAAACTCCCGGATGAGTTCCTGGAAGCGCTGCTCTTGCTCCTGGGCTGTGAGTTGGCTTTGTTGCAGCACTAGGCGCAGGTTATCGGCCACGGTCAGGTTACGGAAAATGCTGGCTTCCTGGGCAAGGTAGCCAATGCCAAGGCGCGCCCGATCGGTGATGGGCAGGTGGGTAATGTCGAGATCGTTGAGGCGAACGGTGCCGCGATCTGGTCGCTCTAGACCCGTCACCATATAAAACGTAGTTGTTTTTCCCGCGCCGTTGGGGCCGAGCAAGCCCACAACCTCTCCTCGCTCTAGGCTGATGTTGACCTGCTTAACGACGGTGCGGCGACCGTAGGACTTTTGGACGTTTTCAAGGACGATTTTCAAGGTGAACTGCTCCAGGACTGCAACCCCTACTGAAACCCGTTGCGCGATGAATCCCTCGCGTCAGCAAATGCTGGGACGTGCCAGAGGCCCATCCTATCCCATCCTCTACCGTGGGCGAGTACAGCAGGGCGGAAATTCCCATCCCCTTTCCAGTGCGGGCATCTTGCCCGCGTCGCGAGCGAGACGCTATCTTGCCCGTGTCGTGAGCGGGACGCTATCTTGCCCGTGTCGTGAGCGAGACGCTATCTTGCCCGTGTCGTGAGCGAGACGCTATCTTGCCCGCGTCGTGAGCGAGACGCTCACACTGATGGGTGTAAACGAGACGCTCACACTGATGGGTGGAAAACTAGGTGGAAAACCTATGCCTTGGTCTACTAGCCCGATCGGCGGCTGTGAGGGCAAGTTGGAAACTAGGGCAAGTTGGAAACTAGGGCAAGTTGGGAATATTGACATCCCGTGGCTCCGGTGCCGGACTTTCGTCCTCTTCCTCGGACTCCGTTCCATCATCATCCTGGATGACATAGACCGATTGCACCTGCTTCGGGTTTTGGGGGAATGCCTCAATCCGCTCTTCATCGACATAGTAGGTTACCACCTCACCCCGTAGCGTGTTGCCCCCTTCTTGGTACACCACCACATTGCCGGTGAGGACAATGCGGCGCTCTTGGCTGAAATATTGGGCCTGGGCCGAGGTGGCGGTTAAGCCCCTAGCGGGATAGAAAATCTGGACGTTGCCCGTGGCGGTGACAATGCCCGTTTTTGCGTCCGCTTGCTGGACATCCGAGAGCAGGGTGATGGCTTGGCCACCGCTGGAGTTACCTCCTGCGATTTGGGCTAGGAGCCGTCCAAAGGGGGTCATCAGGGCCAAACAAGTGCTCAGGATCAAGGTGGTGGCTGTAATGGCAACTCTCACGATCGGGTTTCCTTTGCTGGGTTTCCTTTAAGGTCTCTAAGCTGTTTCTTGAGACGGGGTTGCTAGATGGGGTTGCTAGACCGGGTTGCTAGACGGGGTTGAGGGGGGCTGGGATGCATTATAGGGCAATTTTCTGCTGGTCCTGGCTGGGGGGATGACACTCTGGGATAACCTTTGCATTTCTCCCAGGACTGCGGGGGGGATCGGTATAATTTCGGTAACCGGAGTAAGATGAAGGGAGCTTCTGTCAGGCAGAATCTGGGTTGAAGTCGTGTCTACCCCAAAAGTATCCTGTTGCCTCTGCCTGTTGTGGGTTGTAGTAAAGAATGATCGGGTTTTATTACCGGCTGACGCTTTGGAGATGTTACGGTTCCCTGGTTGATGGTCTTGGGTTAACGTGAGTTCGA
>JBMTWK010000162.1:0-6927 GCA_049452395.1 Prochlorothrix sp.
GGGGGGATGCGGCTGAGGGGCTGGGGGGGGCTGGGGCTAGGTCAAGGTTGAGTTCAGCGAGGAAGCGATCGATCACGTCCACCACCTGCACGTCCCAGGGGTCAATTTCTCCCTGTTCGGCCATGTCAATTAAGAGGGCGATCGCGCGTTGGGCCGGTGAAGCCATGGCAGTGTCCAAACCTTGTCTGAATGTTGAGCAACAGCGAGAGAAGCCCCTGTGAACTTAGGATCCCCGTTTCTCTCCCCCCACATTTAAGTCAATTTGGAACAAATTGCCTAGGGGGCGCAGATTAAAGCCTGGAGTTTTGTAGTCTTGGGGTAAGTACGCTTCTCGGAGAGTGCTGCGGTTGCCGTCTCGGATTGCGGAGTAAGTGGGCGCGAGAATTTCAATTCCGGCTTCATTGCAGCAATCCTGGATGTTTTGGTACAAATCCGAGAGAATAACCTCTGCTAGGGCCGGTTCTTCGGTAGAGACCTTGAGGGCATAGACGACGGAAGATGCACCCAAGCTTATTTGGAGCACAAAGGGAGGCGGCTCCTTCAGGACCAGTTCTGTGCGATAGGCGGCTTGGGTCAGCGTGCCGTAGATCTTGGTCCAGGGTATATCATAGCCCAGGGTCACTTCTGCCGTCACAATCGCGGGAATTCCCGTATCCCGCAGGGTAATACTGTAGTTGATAACACAATCTGAGAGTAAGTTAGCATTGGGAACGGTGACGATCGCATTTTCAAAGGTGCGAATCCGCGTGACCAGGAGGTTTTTTCCCTCGACTTCCCCGGTAACTTCCCCAATTTGGATGCAGTCGCCCAAGTTAAACGATCGGGTATAGATCAAAATAATTCCCGCGACGGCATTGGTGACTGTCGTTGAGGAGCCGAAGGAGACAATGACCCCCAGCAGGAGGCTGACGGCTTGGAATGCGGGGGAGCCAAAACCGGGCAAATAGGGGAAAATCACCACGATCGCTAGGGCTAGGATGCCCAACTCTAGCAAGCGATAGGTGGGTTCGGCCCAGTCGCTATAGAACCCCGCAAACTGAATGGAGCCGTCGCTGATTTTATGGGCTAGGAGCTTGAGAAACTGAAGGATATAGTGGGTGATTAAGACAATAAAGCCAATGCTGAGGAAATTGGGTACATAGGCCACAAAAGTCCTGAGGGCCGCGATCGGGGCATTGGCAAAGTACTCGGCTATGGTGAGGTAGACCACCTTAGTCCAGGGGAAAAAGGCAGTGATGGCAATGCCATAGAGCAAAATAGCGGTGAGACTGAGCAGAAATTGGATTTTTGCCAATAATCCCGTTAAAAAGCGGGCCGTCTCTTCCGCTGGAACTAGCTCCACCCCCCGAAACTGAAGACTGGGCAAACTGCGCCGCTGCCAGTCCTGGGTCAGTTTGGGCAGTAACTGGTACAGCGCCAGCCAAATTATCAGCAAAATCCCCGTCATCATCAGGGTTTTGAGGGCCGATCGCAGCAAATAGTCCCAACTGCGCTCGTAGCGGTACTGTTCCAGGGCCGATCGCATCACCTCGACATAGGCTTGGCTCAGGACTGCTGGGGTGGTGTTGGCGGCTTGTGCGTCGGCGGGGGTGATGTTGGCGAGGACGTGCTTGTTTCCGGCAACGATCGTCTGGAGATCGCCCTGGGGCAGGCTCTGGAGGGAGTTGAGGGCGATCGATCGATCTTGCCCAACCCGCTTCAGTTGCCGCAGGGTCAGTGCGGCTCGCTGGTCTGCCGAGGCGGTGCCAAATCCTTCTTGAATCGTGAACAGGGTGGCACCATCTAAAATGACCGGGGCACCCTCGTTGCTTGAGGTTGTGAGTTCATCGGTCAGCAGCGGCAAAGACAGGTTTTCCAGGATTTCGCCCCCGTTGGGAGCCGGTTTTGCGTCTAATCCCTGGGCGATGCCGCCCCCTGTGCCCCAGAGCAAAACCAGTGCTAGCCCCAGGCTCAGCCCCAGGGCAAACCGCATTCTCGGTCCTGGGAACTGTTGCTGCCCCTTGCCTTCTAGAGCCTGTAATAGCGGCTGCAACAGCCCCTGAATTAGTCTTTGAAGCAATTTCTGCCAATATAACCTCATACGCCTAGTCTTGGATTCAAACCTGACTTCAACCTGACTTTAACCGGACTTTAACCGGGCTGCGCTGGATGGACTGGACTGCACCGGACTGTACCGGACTGTACTGGACTGCACCGGACTGTACCGGACTGTACTGGACTGCACTGCACGGGACTGCACTGCACGGGGCTGCACGGGACTGCACGGGACTGCACCGGACTGTACTGGATGGACTGCACCGGGCTGCACAGGACTGTACTGGATGGACTGCACTGCACAGGACTGTACTGGACCGTACTGGACTGCACTGCACGGGACTTCCGAACCGATTAGCTTGCTGGTCCGGGCTGCTGTCGCTTCAGTTGCTCGGCCTCTTCGAGTAACTCATCGAAGTCTTCCTCCGACAGGCGACTGACATAGTTGACCTTCACCTCTTCGAGCAAGTCACTAATCAGGGACTGTAACTCCGTTAGGGTTTCCTCGGTTTGCAGAGCTTCTGTGAAAGCATGGCGAAAATGGGTCGAAAGCTTATCAATAATCTCGTCTAGGGCCGGATCATCCAAGGTGAGGGCGTTGTAGGTGTTTTGGGAGATCTGGGTGAAGAGGGAGGAAGCCTGTTGGATTAAGCTGCGGGTGAGTTGGTCGGGCAGGGTACTGACTCCCGGCACGCGGCTGATGGCCTGGTAGAGGGGTGTTTGATAGAGGGCTAATTCCGCGTTACGATGGAGGAAGTCGTTAATATCGGGCTGTAGCTTGGGAAGAACCTGATAGACCATTAATTCCGCCAAACGCCGCGAAATGACTTCGATTTCGTTGGTATTATTGAGGTCAATGTACTCCCGTTGGGCGGAGTCACTGAGCCATGCGGTTACTTCACCCCGCTGTACGGCTCCTTGGATTTGGTTAATCACTTGGAGGGCGATAACCTCCACCAGTTCCCCGGCAAAGGTGGCTACGAAGCCTCGGCTAAACTGGGCGCGAATGCTTTCATAGTCGATTAAGCCAGAGCCTTGGAGGCGAATGGTAACGGGGATGACCCGAAGCCAGCGAAAGACGGGAATAATCAGGAATAAATCATACCAACGCCACAGGAGTGCCTCGCGCCAGGACAGGCTTTTATAGCGCTGTTTAATGAAAAAGGCGCGAACCGTTAGCTCTGCGGCAAAGAAGATCTGGAACCATATATCGATGTACCAAAAGCGATCGACGAGGAGACCGTCTTGATCGATCGCTCGGCTATAGTTGGCCTTCTCAATCCAAGGTCGCACACTCTCGCTAAACCACTCCAGCGGCGTTAATTGACCCTCTGCCGGAACCGCCGCCAAATATTCGACATCCCAAAAGCTCCGGATCGCTTCTTCGGAGGATTCCTTTTGCATTCGGCCCCGCATCCGATTTTTGATCGTATCTAGGACGGTCGATCGGTTAGCCAGCAAAAAGGGATTCTCTTCCAGCATCTGCAAGCTCAAATCCTCCATGCGCTGCACCTGAGCGGCCACTTCCGGCGATCGTAGCCCCGTGTCTCGGATTTGCAGGCGGAGATTGTCTAGCTCATCCAAGTAGCGCTGGGTGTCGTGGTTGGTGGTGATCCCCTTGATGGGGTCGTAGACCAGCATAAAGGTGGGGGCGGGGACTTTCCACTCCACAAAGGGTAAATCCCCACTGAGCCAAAAGTCTCGCAGGGGCAAATAGGCCAAATCAAAACAGACTAAACCCAAGTTGGTTGCAGCTAGGGCCGCCGTTACACTGTTGAGAACTCTGATAAAGAGGGGTTTCTGTTTGCGCTTTCGGGGTGCCATGGTGTTGTGAAGGACGCAGGAAGGGGTCAGAATCTGCTCAGAAGCCAGGAGAGAAGGAATATCGGCACGGCTTCAGTACTTGCCTGGGGTGATGCCTGAGGTAGTGGCTTGGGTCGATGGCCTGGGTTGAGGGCCTGGGTGTAAGACGTTCCTAGCGTAACATTGACTTTCCCCAATCCTGAGGGTCTTGTCCGGTCTATTCTGGGATTCCCCCGCGATCGCCACTCTAGACAGATCCCGCATCAACGCTCTACAGTGTCGAAGACTTTGAGCCTCACGGTCTACGCCTCAAGGTCCATCCATCATCCCTTTAGAATTACAACAGCAGCATGGTTGCAGTCGCCATTCTCGCAGCAGGTAAGGGCACCCGAATGAAGTCCGGTCTGCCCAAGGTTCTTCATCAACTGGGGGGGCGCTCCCTGGTGGAATGGGTTATTCGGAGCATTGAACCCTTGCCGGTCAGCCACACCTTTGTCATTGTGGGCTACCAGGCCGAGGCCGTTAAAGCTGCACTCCAGGACTATCCCCAGCTTATCTTTGTGGAACAGACGGAGCAGTTGGGCACGGGCCATGCTGTCCAGCAGGTGATGCCCCATTTAGAGGGCTTTGAGGGGGATTTGCTGGTGCTGAATGGGGATGTGCCGCTGCTGCGATCGCAGACGCTGGAACAATTGCTGACGACCCATCACCAAGGGGGCAACCAGGCGACGCTGCTGACGGCCCAAGCACCGGATCCCCAGGGCTACGGTCGGGTTTTCTGTGATGGCCAGAATCGCCTCACCCAAATTATTGAACATCGCGACTGTACCCCCGCCCAACTGCAAAATCACCGCATTAACGCGGGGGTTTACTGCTTTTCCTGGCCTGCTCTGGCCGCAGCGCTGCCTCGCCTCAGCACGAATAATGATCAGCAGGAGTATTACCTCACGGAGGTGGTGGACTATCTCACGCCGATTACGGCCCTAGATGTGGAGGATTTCCATGAAACCCTGGGCATTAACGATCGTCGCCAGTTGGCAGAAGCCTATGCGGTCTTACAAGCGCGAATTAAGGATGATTGGATGGCGGCGGGGGTGACGCTGATCGATCCCGATAGCATTACGATCGAGGATGCGGTGCAACTGGCTTCGGATGTGGTGATTGAACCCCAAACCCATTTGCGCGGCAAAACGACGATCGGCGCGGCCTGCCGTATTGGCCCCAATAGCTTGATTGAAAACAGCACGATCGGGGCTGGGACAACGGTGCTGTACTCCGTGATTAGTGACAGTGCGGTGGCCGATCGCTGCCAGGTCGGTCCCTTTGCCCATATTCGCGGCGGTGCGTTGGTGGGGAACCAGTGCCGCGTTGGCAATTTTGTGGAACTGAAGAAGGCGACGATCGGCGATCGCACCAACGCTGCCCATCTGTCCTATCTGGGGGATGCCACGGTGGGCGAGGCTGTGAATATCGGTGCCGGGACGATTACGGCTAATTACGACGGTTTTCAGAAGCATCGGACGACGATCGGCGATCGGGTGAAGACTGGCTCCAATACAGTGCTGGTTGCGCCGATTACGGTGGGCAATGATGTGACGATCGCGGCGGGGTCAACCCTAACGGAGGATGTAGAACCGGGGGGTCTGGCGATCGCCCGTGCCCGCCAAGTGGTCAAACCCGACTGGCAACCCCGTCAACCGCCTCAGTCTTAACTCGACATCCCCTCACCCTGGAGCGCTCCTGTGATGCTGCAAAGGTTGTATGTCCATAACTTCAGGTGCCTGGAAAACTTTGAGTTATCCCTAGAAGATCGGTCCTCAACGTTGCTCATTGGCAAAAATGGAACAGGGAAGTCCACCCTTGCCAGTGTCCTAGCGCTTTTCCAGTCCCTGGGTCGAGGGGTGAATCGGGTTGGTCACTTGCTTGGCTCCCAAGACTTTAGCCCCGATCGTGCTGACCTCCCCATGCGCTTTGCCGTTGTCGTGCAACTCCAGGGGCAACAGTATCAGTATGACTTAGCGGTAGAACTGCCCCCCAAGTTTCGAGAGTTGCGAGTTTTGGAAGAGCAGCTTTCGGTTGCGGGTGAACCCCTGTATACGCGGCAAGAAGCACAGGTCACCCTGACGGCCCGATCTCAAGGGGCGCAGTTTTTTGTCGATTGGCATTTGATTGCGCTCCCGGTTATTCAAGCGCAGTCCGAAACCGATCCCTTGCATATTTTTAGAACCTGGCTCGCTCGGATGATTATCCTGGCTCCAATTCCCAGCTTAATCACGGGAGAGTCGCAGCAGGAGACCTTGGAGCCTCAGCGGGATGCGTCGAACTTGGGGGATTGGTTTTCTGGGTTGTTGAGTCGCTATCCTGCGGCCTATGGTCCAATTGATCAATATTTGCGATCGATATTGCCTGACTTTAGGGATATTCAAAATGAGGTTATTAGCAAAGAGTCCAGGAGCATGAAAGTCCGGTTTTCTAAATCTGAACGGAGTTTGTCTTTGGACTTTAAAAATCTATCAGATGGAGAGAAGTGTTTTTTTCTTTGTGCCGTTGTTTTGGCTGCGAATCAATACTATGGTCCTCTTTTCTGCTTTTGGGATGAACCGGATAACTACCTTTCTTTATCGGAAGTACAGCATTTTGTGCGGTCTCTCCGCCAGTCCTTTAGAGATGGGGCGCAACTGCTAGCTACATCCCACCACGAAGAGACTATTCGTACATTTTCCCAGGAAAATATTCTTTTCTTAGATCGCAAGAGCCATCTTGAGCCTACTCTCATTCAACCACTCCATCAGCTTGAAATTCATGGGGATCTGGTTGATAACTTGATTTTAGGCGATGTAGAACTATGAGCAACCAGGGGTTTCCACCAGAGCTAGTGATCTTAGCTGAAGACCAGGCTAATATCGATATCGCCAATGGCTTTGCACAGTGTTTACCGCTGTTACGGCAACGGTCTTTACAGGTTTTAGGACCGGCTCGTGGTTGGGCGAAAGTGATTGATATCTTTGCTCAGCAACATATTCCCAAGCTGAGAATGCCAAAGTACCGCCAGAGAAGGCTGATTTTACTGATGGACTTTGATACAGCTCA
>JBMTWK010000163.1:0-6911 GCA_049452395.1 Prochlorothrix sp.
TCCCCCCCGGAGCGGCCAAATATCCCCGATTCGTGACCTGATTCCCCGCTAAGGTGAGCGTTTCCCCCGCTCCAACCGCTAAATTCCCCTCATTCAGGATATCACCCTTAAAATCCAGGGCATAGGTCTGGCTTGCCTGGGGCTGAATCGTCAACAACGGCGCAGCCTGGGGATTAACCGCACTAAACTCCTGCCCATCCGCAAACATCCAACGCTCCGCCGTACTGGCCTGGAACGATCCCGACAAATCCAACCGCGCATTTTCCCCAAACAAAATCCCATTGGGGTTCAACAAAAACAGATCCGCCCCCCCATCAACCCCCAGCGCCCCCAGAATCTGCGACGGATCCCCCCCCGTTACCCGACCCAAAATCGCCCCAATACCATCGGGATTGGCAAAATAAACCCGCTGCCCCTCCGCCACATTAAATTGGCTAAAGCTGTGGAACAGATTACTCCCCTGGCTTGACCCACCCGTAATCAGATCCGCCAAGGCACCCCGAACCATCACCCCAGACTCAATCTGGGAGTTAGCAGCCCCCAGGGTTTGATCCGGCGTAACTTGGGCAAGGCTGACGGGGCTGAAGGCAAAAGTTAAAGCACCGCCAAAACCAAGCATCAGCACACCAGAGCGGTTAGGAGCGGAAAACTGAAGGTTAGGGGTGGACATAGCAGTAGGTGATTTAGGGAGTCAACGTTGTGGGATATCTGGCTGAGGCCGAAAAATACTCGTAATTATACGGATACTATCTTCTGCATTCCTAAGAGTATTTCCTGAAATAGAGCATTAACTTTACACAATCTTTGCAAATAGAGACTTTATGCCTAAAGCCTTACCCCATCGGCATGGCATGGGGCGAAGGGACAGTAGGGGGCTACAAGGGATAGGGGTGATGCTCCGGTGCTGACTGGCCTGAAACATAAGCTAAGGCAAAATCAGGACCAAAACCAGAGCAAAACTAAGGAAAGTGCTCCTACAAGGATGATCCCGGCCAGTAGCGACCCTAAGGGTCGCGATCCCAAACCTGTAGATGGAGTGGTGTAGATGTGGCGATGTCAGTGTGGATGTCAGTGTGGCGGTGTAGATGGAGCAATCCCAAGGCTGTAGATGGAGCAATCCCAACGGTGTAGATGGAGCAGCGTAGATGTAGCGATGTAGCGTTGTAGCAGCATACCCTAGACCCAGGGGGAGTATCCCATTTTAGAAAAATATTGGTAGGGGTCGTGCCCTTGTGGCTCCCCGCTTCGGACCAACAAGGTAACGATGGAGCGATCGCCCTGACCGAATCGGTTAACCGGCCAACGTAGGATCGACCCATCCAAGGTAGTAGGCCCAGTTCAAGGCCGGAGTAAGGCTAGGGCGATCGGGTCGGTCCAAATTCTAAAAGCTTCAGGGATCTTGGTAAAATTGCAGAAACTAAAAAAAATTTAAGTTTTCTCTTTCAGCATTGCCCTGGTAAAATCCCCCTAAATTTACATGCACATCGCTTGGCTCGGCAAAAAATCCCCGTTCTGTGGCAACGTGACCTACGGTCGAGAGGTAACCAACGCCCTCCTCGATCGTGGCCACCGGGTCAGCTTCCTCCACTTTGACCAGGGGGAGGATCCCAAGGCTGAGGCAGATCCCAACACAGCAACCACCCTCGTCACCTGTGAAGGAGATATTTGCCGCGAAGTTCCCATTCCCTGCCTCTACAAGTCTCAGATTTATACCATCCCTTCACCCAGGGCCAGCCGCGTCCTCACCGAGTCCCTCCGTCGCCTTAACCCTGATATTGTCCATGCGTCTTTGACCCTCTCCCCCTTAGACTTTCGGCTACCGGACATTTGCGAAGAACTGGGCATTCCCCTAGTCGCCACCTTTCACCCCCCCTTTGACCACAAGCTCCGCAACCTCACCTCTGGCACCCAGCACCTCACCTACCAGCTCTACGCCCCAGCCCTAGCCCGCTACCATCGCGTCATTATTTTTTCAGAAATTCAGCGGGAATTGCTGGTCCGGCTAGGGGTACCTAGCGATCGCCTGCGGGTGATTCCCAATGGGGTGGATGTCGATCGCTACTGCCCCGGTCCCGCCACCCTAAAGGCCGACTTGGGGGTCGATCGGCTCTTTGTCTACCAAGGTCGCATTGCCCCCGAAAAAAACGTCGAATCCCTGCTCAAAGCCTGGAAAGCGGCAGATTTACCCCCTTCCTGTCGGCTACTCATCGTCGGAGATGGACCCCTCAAGGCTTCCTTGGAGTTGTTCTACGGGGCGGAAGAACAGGGCGTTATCTGGTGGGGGTTTGAGTCCCTGGAGGAGCACCGCATCGAGATTCTCCAGAGCGCCGATGTCTTTATCTTGCCCTCCTTTGTGGAAGGGTTATCCCTGTCCTTGCTAGAGGCGATGGCCTGTGGGGTGGCCTGTTTGGCAACGGATGCCGGGGCCGATGGGGAAGTGCTGGAGGCTGGGGCGGGCATTGTCCTCAGTCCCCAGCGGGCTACCTCCCAATTGCAAACCCTGTTGCCGCTATTCCTGGATCATCCTGAAATGGCTGGAATTCTTGGCCAAAAGGCCCGGAATCGAGTTTTAGAGCGTTACGATTTGGGCCAGAATATCAAAGCGTTGGAAGAGTTGTACCAGGAGTTTGGCCGATCGCCCCAGGTAGCCAGTCCTGAACCAATTTTGGCCCTAGCGGCGGAAGGAGTAGAGGGAGACAGTAAATTGCACTATGGCCACTTTCGCCACGGCCTCTAACCCCAAAACCATCGTTTTCCCACCATTGCCCCAATTCCTGTAGGGGCAGGTTTTCGCCAAGATCTCTGCCCAACCGCTATTATTATCCCAAACCCGCCCTCTTTACCCGATCGCCCCTCTTACCCCAAACCCGCCCTCTTTACCCGATTAACTTACTCTAAACCCGCCCTTTCTACCCGATCTCCCCTCTTACGCCAAACCTGCCTACCCCAACGATCGCAGTCCCGCCAACAGCGAGATCGCCGCAATCCCCAGCAACCACTCCGGATGGCGACCCTGCACCATCGCCCCCGTTGGCGTTCGCACTAAATCCACATCAATCCAGACCGTACTCCCCCGCCGGAGCCAACCCTGGACCACCACCGTATGGCCGAGCCAATCCTGGGGACAGTGGCGGTTATAAAGCAAGCCCAGGGGTCCAAAGCGGCTGGTGTGGTGCAGTTTAACCAGACCGATCGGAGTGGTAAGCCAAAGATCTTGACCGAGGCCATTGGCCCAGCCCGATCGGCCCACCAAGCGACCCTGCCAGCGCACCGCCACGGATTCATAGGGTAAGCGGCGATCGTCCACCAAAAGCCACTGAAAATCGGGATCTGTCGTTAAAATTCGCTTGGCAAAGTCCGGGAAAAAGACATTATTGCGCAGAATAATCCCCCCACAGACCCCCAGGGGAATCGTAGCCCACAGCAGCGTCCGATCGCCCCAAATCCAAGCCACCTGCCACAGCCCCAACAAATTCAGCCACGCCCCCAGCCACCAAAACAGCAGCCCTACCCCAATTCCCAGGACAATTCCCCCAAACGGCAATCCCTGCACCACCAAGCGCTGCCACTCTCGCCACAGCCCCAGCAATTGCCGCTGAATCTGGGGCAGTTTATAGCGGGATTGGGGTCGGCGCAGTTGCTGCCACCACTCCCCCAAGGGCGGAACCAAAGGATCTGCCGCCGAGGGTAGGGGAAAGGCCGGATCCAGCTTCCAGTGCTGACTGTAGCCGTTAACCGTAGCAAGGCGATCGCCCAGGGGAACTTGGCTTTGGTTGAGGCTGAGCCAGTGGCGTTGGGGGTTGCGGCAGTCCCAGGACAGGTAGGTCAGCCAGGTTTCCAAGCGCCGATCGCGTTGGTTATAGGCCATTAGTAAGGGCATTTCCGGGGGAGGTGGCGTAAATCCGGGCGGGGGAGGCGGTAGGTTGTCTTCCCCAGGTTTTACGGCAGAGTTTACTGATGAATTAGCCGCTGTCCTCGTACTGGGACCGTTTTCCTCAGTCTGTTCCTCCCCACTGGGAGCCGACAGCATCAACGTGGGCGGAGGCGCACAGGCCGCTTGGGCTGCATAGGCGCATTGGGTAGCCGTTTGGGCCGCAAGGTAGCTGAGGGGTTGCAGCAGTTCCAAACTTTCCAACACAGGCGGGGTGCCCTGGTCCCGCTCGATGCACTGCCCCAGACGCAGGGCTAACTTCAGCAAGGCCCGGTTGTAGCCATTGGGATTAAGGCTAAAATCCGTCGCCCCCCGATCGGCCACCCCCGATCGCACCCGCGCCACTGGCAACAAAGGCCAACGCCACAGCTTAAACAGACCATAACTCACCGCAGAAAAGGCACCGCAGAGCCAAGAAGCCAACTGCCAGGGCCAATATTGCGGCTTGCGGGGCAAACGGGGCCGAATCGGAGGCGGGGTTGTGTCAGCCGTAATGCGGCGCGGGGGAGCCACTGCCGGAAGTCCCCAAGCACAGCGCTGGCAGCGGGTTCCCGCCTCACTCCAGAGCCAATACAGCCCAAAGGGCACCTGCAACAGCAGCACTAAACCCGGTAAAAGCCAAGCGCTGCGATCGTCCACCAAGCTTAATTCTCCGGCCACGATCGCCGCCAGTTCCTCATCTTCCAGGGTATCCAACAGCCCCTGACTGACCACCACACGGGTCCAGCGGGGCAAACCGCCATAGGTCAACAGCACCGGTAATTCTGTTTGAATGACCGTGAGGGCGTTAATGCCCAAACCATGGCGTTGGAAAAAGAACCGCCGCAGAATTTGGCTGGTTTCGGGCCGATCGAGGCGTAACTGCTTAGGGGGATACTGCTCCGCTTGGTAGGCAAGCTTAAAAATTAAATCCCACAACCAAGGGGCCAAAACCAAGCAAATTGCCCCTAAAATCAAGCTGCCTTGGCAGAAACTATCCATTTTGGCCCGGAGTTCCCAACCCGCCAGCAGGGGAAACCACGCCAGCAGCCGATCGCCCCAAGTTCCCAAACCACCCCCGATCGCAGGCCAACCCCAGCCCAGCAGCCCCAGCGCCACCAGCTCAGCCATACGGCTATTGAGGGATCCCAAAGCGCGTTCCAGGATCGATCGCTGCTGCCACACCACCCAGGCCACCAAGGGCACCACCAGCACAACCCCCGTACCGCTATAGCGCGTCAGCCAATCTGGCCACAACTCCCAGCCCAAAACCTGCCGCACCGCCCACCCTAAAATGCCCAACCCGATCGCCAAGGTTAGAGAGGTCGCGGGTAAGGGACCCAAACGCGGGCGACGCTGGGGGCGAGGCAGGCGGGGCCACGGAAAAGTCGGTTGCAGAAAGTCTTGGAACGGGGACGGGGGCAGCGGATCCATGGGTTAGGGCTTAAATCTGGGTTAACGACTGACGGACGGCTGGGGGAAAGGGATGCTAAAACTAGAGGGCAAACTGGTGAGGCTGAGGGGAACCCAGTCGCCGAGATTGGTCCAACCCAGCAGCATCGGTTCATTCGGTGCTATCATTTGGCCCGTAATGGCGCAATATTCTTCCCGTTGGGCTGTAGCGGGTAGTGTTGCTCGAATCTCTGAGGGTAAACAGTGATGGCCCTCACTATCACCATGGCGCTCCACATAATCCCACAGCACTTGGCGAATCAGGCTCTGGTAGCCCTGGCCCCCGGACAGATCTCTGAGGCGGTCCTTCAATTCCGTTTCCAAGCGGATGCTGGTCACTTGCATATCTGAAGTGGAGGGGCGTTTTGTGGTAGTCATGGGGGGTGCTCCTTGGTTATAACAGGTGAGACTGGACGAGCCTATACTACACTATGTAATATGAACTATGTAATATGAGAATGCAGCGATCGGGCAATAAAGTCCCCCCGGCAACCGGCAACCGCCCTAGCACTCCCGCCCACCCTGATGTTAACCTTGGCCTCACAGCCTCGATCGACCCTTCACCCCCCTTGTTTACCGTCCTATGCTAATTTCAGTCCCTTTCCCCAGCTTTACCCAGCCCACCTCTTCCTACCCCCGTCTTACCCCCTTGACTGCGGATCACCCTGACCCTCTCCCCACTGGCCATTGCGCCCCCATGGGTCAGCGAATCGGTCAGCGAAACGGTAGGAATTGGCTCAGACCCACCCGAAAATCGAGGCCCGCAGCGTTGCGCCCTTGCCCTTGACAGAATCCCAGGATTCTTCAGCTTGGCCCCTGCTGCTCCGTCCGGTAGTAGGGGCTTTGTTTGGGCCGCTGTCTTAGAGTAGTACGTTGCCGCAGATTGAACTTGTAAACCCTTGTAGCTTGTCAACCCTTGTAGCTTGTCCACACTTGGAACGGGAATTTTGTTGTAGAGGAGTTTTCCCGGTTATGTTGAAACTGATGTATACGGACGCGGGCTTTCACTTAGAGCGGGTAACTGTCCCCCTAGAGGTGCTAGTAGCCCAGCGCGTAGCCCTAGCGGTTCGTTTTAGTCAAACCCTGCACCTAGAACCCGGTCAGGCATCTTTCCTCATTCCTGCGGGGTTAGAGGGGCTTTTGCAATTGGAGTTGTCCCTACCCCTAGAGGAGAGCCAGGTTTTATCGATCGCCGCTGTTGATGCCGAATTTGTGGAAATTACCGTTAGTGGGACTTGGCTAGCAGAGTCAGCAACAGCCCATGAGGGGGTTTTCTTAGCGGCCTTTAGCGATCGCACCGAGTTTCTCTTGCAAAAACTCTGGCAGACTGCCGAAAGCCAAATCTCCTGTTTTGGGTAATCCCTGAAATCACAACGCCCTAGGGCAGGTTTATTTCAATTGTCTGTAGGCATCCAAAATCCTACAAAAAACCTGCCCCTACACCTATAAATAACCCCCAACACCCGTAGGGGCGGGTTTACACCACAAAATCACATCCCCCACCCTAAAACCTCAAAAACCCGCCCTCTTTTATTCAAAATCTTTGTTT
>JBMTWK010000164.1:0-6878 GCA_049452395.1 Prochlorothrix sp.
TTTGCAAAACCCCTGCTATGACTGCGTTTCAGCGACTTCGTAAATCAGCTCTAAGGGCTATACCCTGGATGAACTCATTCCCCGCAAAACCCGCCGCGCCACGATCGTTAATTGGTTACTGAGCCATCGCCGCAATAAATCTTAATTACGGAAAGCCCTAAAGCAGGGGAGAAAAGGCCGAAGAAGCCGGAGTTTAGCAGTACGCTAGGATCAGATGATTCAACCCGCTCCAATGCCGTTGTTCATCCTCACCCCCCTCGTTTTATCGGAGGCTAGTGCCATGTCCGATCGCGATCCTAACCTGCCCAACGCGCCAGCCCCCCCTGTGACCCAAAACAACCCTCCTGCCCCTCCCACCCGCCCCAATCCCAACTCACCCCCCGTTATCGAGGTGGATGCGGCCACCCTGCTCGCCGTCATTGTGGTGATTTTGTTTGTCCCCCTCCTCATAACCGGCTTTATCTCCCATTAACGGCAAGAACCCCTGCCTTTTCCGCTGCCAAGCTCCCCTTGGTGCCCTGTCCTCTTCCCCTGCTGTCACGATCGCCATGTCCTGGGTTCAACTGCTTCAACCCAACCTCATTTTGTCTGAGTCCGTTTTAGGCATCACCCCTGAATTGTTGCAGCAACATCAACTCAGGGGTCTCATTTTGGATGTCGATGATACCCTGGTTCCGGCAGCGATACCGGAAGTCTCAGAGCACCTGTGTCACTGGCTTGAAAGTTTGCGCCCCCATGTCAGTCTCTGGTTGGTGACCAATAACCTGAACCGGCGACGGATTCAGCGCATTGCGGATAAGGTCCAGGTGCCCTATCTGTTGGGAGCGGGAAAGCCATCACGCCGTAAACTGCGAGAAGCAGCGCGGGGCATGGGATTGCCCCTAACCACGATCGCCATGGTGGGAGATCGGCTCTTTACCGACGTTCTCGCCGGAAATCGCCTCGGCATGTTCACAATTTTAGTGGCCCCAATTCACTACAGCGGCGAATTGCAATCTCCTAGGATTATTCATCAAGTTGAGGGCTGGCTCTCCCGTCAGATCGGTCCCACGGTCCCCCCCCTTCCCTAGCCATGGCTTTGTTAGTACTCATTGCAGAAGATGATGTAGGAATTCAGGTGTCTACAGCAGCCTACCTGCGGCAGTCTGGCTATGGGGTCATCACCGCTAGCGATGGCCGTGAGGCGCTCCGTTTACTGTACGAATACCATCCCCATGTGGTCATCACCGATGTCATCATGCCGGAAATGGATGGCTATGAACTGGTCCGAGAAATTCGCCAGCATCCTTCCCTGCGCCTGTTGCCCGTGGTTTTCTTGACAGCCCGCAATGCCACCGTCGATCGGGTCCGAGGCTATGAGTTGGGCTGCGATGTCTACCTGCCTAAACCCTTTGAACTGGAGGAATTGCGGGCAGTGGTCAGTAATTTGCTGGAGCGCTCCCAAATGCTCCAATCTGAACTGCAATTTCAGCGCCAGTTCCAGAGCCGTAGCCAGAGCCTAGTGAACTCCGCCTTTCCCAGTTCTCCCCTCCCCGCCTACGGCATCGAGACCCCCAGCCCAGCCGTAACCTTGACCGATCGGGAGCAGGAAATTCTCTCACTCCTGAGCGAGGGGCTATCCAATACCCAAATCGGCGGTGAACTCCACCTCAGCCCCCGCACCGTAGAAAAGTACGTCAGTCGGCTCCTGCGCAAGACCGAAACCGCAAACCGGGCGGAACTCGTTCGCTTTGCCGTAGAGCATCACCTCATCAAGCCCCGAACCTAGGCCGGAGTACACCACCTCAAGACACTGGGCCAGCAACCCACGCCCACCCCGGCACCATCCAAACCCCATCATCCAAACCGGTCCATCCCACTTTAACGAGTTAACCCATTGGGTACCCACCAGTATGAGCGTCTCGCTCACCAAGCGGGCCAGATGACCGCCCTAGACAGGGGATGGGAATTTCCGCCCTGCTGTACTAGGAAGAGGTGCGATCGTTGAGGAGATCCAGGCTCAAATACAGGGAGAAGCCATGGCTCGCAGCAATGGGCAGAAAGTTATACCAATCGCCCTTCAGGGTCGGCAGCAAGAGTAAAGCATGGCAGAGGCAGTAAACAGCCAGCAACTGCTGGAAAACCTGGTAGCGGCTCGACTTTTGGGCTGATCCCGTCGCAATCCAGCCTTCCGTACGTTGGGTTGCCAAGTCCCACAGAGCAATCAGATAGGCCCACGCAAAGGTAATGGCCGACTTAATGCTATGGAGACCCCAATTGGCTTGATTCCAAAGGGGCATAATCACATAAACCAGCAGGATTTTGGGCAGAAACAGGAAGGCAACATACCATTTCACATCATTTTCCAGCCAGAGCAGCATCACACCCACCTGAAACAGGGCCGCAGGCACACTCAGCCCCGTGGCAGGATAGTAGCAGGCTCCACAAAAGTAAATCAGCTTTTGCCATGCCTTCATTGGGCTTTTCCAGAAAAAACTGGAGGTAATCAGCCGCATACTGCCACTACACCAGCGATAATGCTGCTTAAAAAGTCCCTGGGCCGTATCAGGGCACAGACCACGGGCAATCAAAATCGGTAGATACTTAATCTTCCAGCCCTTACTAATCAAGGCCACGCCATTGTGGACATCTTCGGAGGCATCCACCTGGTAAAAGCCCCCAATTTGGGCCAAAGCCTGCCGACGGTACAGCGCATTGGTGCCAACACAAATCGCCGACTGCCCCAAATAGTCCCGCGCCGGTTGAATCACCCGGTAGAAGACCTCTTGGCAGTAGGCAGCCCCCCGCGCCGACCAGGGCAAATGGTCGAGGGTGCTGAAGTATTGGGGAGTTTGTACGATCGCCGTTTCAGGATGGGCTTCCATCCAGGGCACTAAGTGCTGGAGCGCCGAGGCCGCAACCGCAAAATCTGCATCTAAAACCAGAATATAGTCACCCTGGGAACGGTTATAGGCATAGAGCAAGTTCCCGGCTTTCTTCATCTGGCCACGATTAGGCCGCGACAGATAGTGCAAGTCATATTTGCGGGCCAGCCGCTCAACCTCTGGGCAACCCCCATCATCTAAAACATAGACATTGAGGTTGGGATAGGTCAGCTTGGCGGCATAGTAAAGGGTGTTTTCAATGATGGCGAGATCTTCACCGCAGGTGGGAATAAAAACATCCACCGAAGCGGTTTCTGTCTTCGCCAAATTATCCTGCACCACCGCAATGTGATCGGCGAGATTAAAGTTTTTGCTGAGGAGAACAAAAAGGAAGTGGGGGAAGGTCCAAGCTGCCGTGAGCAGGATATACAAGGCATAGGGCCAAAACTGGGTGCGCCACAAAAACCAAAGACTAGAGGCTAAAACAACCAGGGCCGCAGCCAAACCCCAATAGGCCCAATAACGGGGAGGGTTGATGTAGTTATAGCGCTCGATCGAGGAGGGGGGCTTGGGTAGCAAATCGATCGGCTCAGCCAGGGCAGGGGAAGCAGGGGGCTGGGGTGGGGTTAGGGGAGCTTCTAGGGTTTTTCCAGTCATAGGGGGGCACCAGTAAGGGGGGCAAAGGGGCAAGTAGAGCCAGCGGCGAGGCCAGAAGCAAAGGGGCTATAGCAAAGGCTATAGCGGTATCAGCCTAGTTTTGAGGCAGGACAAAAACGGCTGCGGTACGAGACGGAACTTTAAATTCCCCTTTCTCAGCATTAAAGGTGGCAGATTTGACGATCGGATCGCTAGAGTTAGCCTGCACCGGGTGCAGGATGAAGGAAGCCTGTTTAAACTCAGGCAGGGCGATGTATTTGTCAAACTTGTCGGCATTAAAGAAGACCATCACCCGATCGACGTTGGGATCCAGATCCGCACCCACTGTATCATCAATGGACATGGCAATCAGGGCATCAATTTGGTTCGAGCCGGTATTGTAAAACCGAACCCGCGCCTTGATTTCTTCCCCAGTTTCCAGCCGGAACAGCTTAGAACTCTTGCGGATCTTCAGGATGTCCTGAAGGTGCTCAACGGATTTGAGAATATCCGCCTGCTTGGGTTTGAGGCTGGGGTTGCGCAACAGGGGGGCCATTTCTGGCCACAGGTTTTGGTTATCCCAGGCAGGGGGCAAACCAACCCCAAAGTTATTCTCTTGGTAGGTAAAATCGACCCGATTAAACCAGTCTCCAGAGTCATAGCTATTGCGATCGAGGGACTTAGAGCGCAACATATCGCTGCCCATGTGGAAGAAGGGAACCCCTTGGCTCAAGCCAATTAAACTCAGACCTAGATTTTGGCTGCGAACCCGATCGAGCATGGAGGTGTTGGCCATGCCATTGTTCCCCGCCGGTAACTTGTAGGCATTGAGATCATAGAGGGTTTCATTGTCATGTTTAGAAGCGTAGTTGACCGTTTCCTGGGGATCGAGGGCATAGCCAGAGCCTTCGAGTTCTTGCCCAGAAATCCAGTTATTATTTTGGTCCTGGATGTAGTAATCCCGCAGACTTCCCGCTAGACCAATCCGCAGCCGATCCATGGAGTTCCGCAGGTCGCTCCGGAACCGCTTTTCATAAAAGTAGCCATTCCAGTCATAGGCTTGGCCATTGATAAAGCCTTGGCGGTGGACATCGGTAGCATTCTGGGAGTAGCCCCCATGGATTGCATCACGAATCTTGTCATTAAAGGTACCAATACCCGTCCCCCCCATGTGGTACTGCTTGGCGTAATACAAACCCTTATCCTTGGCCGATCCAAAGTCCCAGCCTTCGCCATAAATATAAATCTGGGAACCATCCACCCCGTCTTCTTCCAGGGTTAAGGATTGGAGGGTATTCTTAACCTTGATCATGTTGTCCACGGTGTGGAAATTCATCAGGTCAAACCGAAACCCATCCACTTTATAGGCCACCGACCAACGCTTGAGGGTATCGATCATCAGCTTTTCCATCATGGCGAACTCCGTCGCCGTATCGGCACAACAACTGGCACTTTGGGGAATGCCACTGTTGTCGTAGCGATGGTAATAGCCTGGGACCACCTTATCCAGCACCGCCTGGGTATAGAGACCGTTGGCAAAGGTGTGGTTATACACCATGTCCATCACCACCCGCAGCCCCAGTTGGTTCAAGGCTTGCACCATCTGGCGAAACTCTAGGATGCGCGTTCCCCCATTTTTATTGGTGGCATAGCTCCCTTCCGGCACGCCGTAGTGATAGGGGTCATAGCCCCAGTTAAAGGCATCATTCCAGCGGCTGGCCCCAATAATGGCCTGCTGATCGACCATATCCGGGCGAAAACTGCGCAGCGTGCTAGCTTTGGGGTCAATGCGCTCCCGTGCATCCTCATCCACCGAGGCAAAATCAAAGGGAGGCATGAGGTGAATATGGGTTAGACCCGCCTCCGCCAGGTTTTTGAGGTGGTTCATGCCGTTGGACAGGGGAGGATGGTCCGGCTGCCCGGTGTAGGTAAAGGCCGTAAACTTGCCCCGATCGGGAACCGCAACGGTTTCATCGTCCCGACTAAAGTCCCGAACATGGACCTCATAAATGGCGATATCTTCGGGAGCCGCGATCGTCGGCTTCTCCACCATTTCCCAGCCCGACGGCTTGAGCTTCGGATCGCCGTATAAATCAACAATTTGGCTACGGCGGCTATTTTCAGACAAATTGACCGAATAGGGGTCTGTAACTAGATTTTTCTCAATTTCGCCCGTATAGGGGACATAAACTTCCACTTCATAGAGATAATACTGGCGATCCCAACTGCTCTCCCCGGTAATCTCCCAAACGCCCGTCGTGGCATCAAAGGTCATGGGTTCAATGCTGGGCTGGGTATTGGGGCCAGCATCAGCAAAGCGCCACAGCTTCACGGATTTAGCGGTAGGTGCCCACAGTTTGAGGGTCGGCACGCCCTCTTCATAGATAACCCCCAATTCTCCCTGGTAGGTGTAGAGATCGTCTAAAATCCCCTGAATTTGGACGGCAGTCGCATCCACCAGCTTGCCATAGAGATCATAGGAGGCCAAGGCAATCTCTCCGGTCAGCATTTTGGGGATTTGCTCCCAATACTTGGAGGAAAGGTACCAGGCATCGTAGCCTGCAACGTTGGGAAACTTGGGATAGGTGTCCAGATCGAGGATGCGATCGAAGCGCAGGGGAATCCCCAACCCACTCGTCACGGGAATCACCAAATTGCCATCCAGGCTGTAGTGCAGCTCGTAGCTATAGGCTCCCTTGCTGTTCCAGGCAATATGGGACTTTTCTACCCACAATGCACGGCGATCGAGGGTGCGCCCCACCAACGGACTGACCACCAAGCGACCATTGCCATCCTGCTGCCAGAGCGCCTGACCCGTCCGGGTGTCCGTACAGCGGGTTGTAAACTCATAAAGGCCGGTATAGGCGGAAATTGAGCCTTGGTACTCGTCGTTATTCCCAATATCGCCGCTATAGACCATAGGCGAGCGGTTCACCTCGTTCCAGATGCCGCCAAACTCATCCACCTCGCTCCACAGCAGATCACACTCAAGCTGTTGCCCTTGGCCTGTTTCCTCCGTCGCGTGGGGTTGGTAAACCTGGGTAAAAATTGTGAGGGGTTGCTGCACCCCCACCGTTGTACTGGACTGCCCTGCTGGGAACATACTGCCAACCCAACGGATGGGAGAGGACTCAAAGGGTTCAGCAGCAAGGCTTCCGGCCATGATCCAGCCCCAAAAGACTAGGGTTAGGACAGAAAAACTCACAAGGCGCATCACGGGGTAAAACAAAGGGAACAACAGCTTCATTGCGCTAGGGCTTGACAGGGGTCATCGGGAAACATCCGCCCATAAATAAGAGCAGATGAGGCACTGGTGGTCTGGGCGATAGTAACCAGCAATCAGGCTCAATCTGCTCTCTAGGGCAAAAACTAAATTTA
>JBMTWK010000165.1:0-6863 GCA_049452395.1 Prochlorothrix sp.
TTTTCAGAGCCTGAAACCCGCATTCCTCCGTGACCCCCTGAATGCTTACGGGAACGGCTTAAGGAGCAAGGTAAGGCTGAGACTCTCTTTGAGCAGTTTTCCGGGTAACTATTCAGGGGTCTACGAAGTTAGTAGGGTTTCAGCCCTCCGATCGGAGTCCGAAGCAGCTCAAACCATACCAATCCAGGATTTTCAGAGCCTGAAACCCGCATTCTTCCGTGACCCCCTGAATGGTTACCTTTCAAACTTCCGCTCCCCTCTTGCTGCCCCTAGTCCCCTCCCCCCTACGGCCCCAGCCCCAGGGACTCTCGCTGCGGATTCGGGAGCAGGGTCAACTCAACCCAGTGCAGATCATCACCCTTCAGTTGCCGGAGACGATCGCCGTTGCCGTCAATCGTCCTGTTTTTGCCCTAGCGATTATTAACCTGCGCCATGTCCACCAGGAAATTCGCCAGAGTTTTATTCAAGTGGTGGTGGGCATTGGGGTGGCGGTGGGGTTGTTGTTGGGGGTGATGTGGCTGTTGCTGCGCCAGATTGTGCTGAGGCCACTGGAACGGCTCCAAGGGGCAATTTTGCAATTGCGAGAAACCAATTCCTTTGAGGTGGAGCCGATCGTTCCGGCAGCGGAAATCTTTGTGCTAACAACGACCTTTGCGGAGGTGTTTGCCCAGCGAATGCGGATTGAGTTGGCCCTACGGGCCAGTGAGGAGCGGGAACGGCATCGCTCCAAGGAGCTAACGGAAGCCCTAGCCCAACTGGAGGAGCGGGGGCAGGAGTTGGAAGAGCGAAGCCAGGAGCTAGAAGAAGCAAAGGCGCTCCTAGAAGAGCGGGTGGCAGAACGGACAGCGGAACTGAGCCAAACGCTCCAAAATCTCCAGCAAACCCAAAGCCAACTGCTAGCCCAGGAAGAGCAACTGCGCCACGATGCCCTCCACGATCGCCTGACGGGGTTACCCAACCGGGAGTATCTCATGCGTCGCTTGGACCAGGCGATCGCCCGCACCCGCCAGGAAACCGAGGGACAGCCCTATTGCTATGCGGTGCTGTTTATTGACCTGGATCATTTCAAGGTGGTGAACGACAGTTTGGGGCACTTGGTGGGGGATGAGCTACTCAAGCGGGTCAGCGATCGCCTCAGCCATGCCCTGCGCGAAGAGGATATCCTAGCCCGTTTGGGGGGGGACGAGTTTGTGATTTTGCTGGACAATATCCACAGCCCCACCTATGCCATTCAAGTGGCGGAACGGCTCCAGCAGCGGCTTCAGGAACCCTTCCAATTGCAAAATCACGAGGTTTTTACCGGCGCTAGCATTGGCATTACCGACAACACGGCGGGGTACCAGCGCCCTGAGGAAATCCTGCGGGATGCCGACATTGCTATGTACAACTCCAAGCGATCGGGCAAGGGCTGCTACACCCTCTTCAATACAGACATGCAAACCCAAGCCCTCGATCGGCTGCAATGGGAAACCGAGTTCCGGCGGGGCTTGAACCAGCAGGAGTTTTGTCTGTACTATCAGCCCATTTTGGACCTCCAGACCACCACGATCGTCGCCGTCGAAGCGCTGGTGCGTTGGGACCATCCCCAGCGCGGTCTGCTGCTGCCCGATGCGTTTATTGCCCTCGCGGAGGAAACGGGCCTCATTCGGGAGTTGGGCCGGTGGATCCTGCACCAAGCCTGCGGCCAAGCGGCAACCTGGCGACAGCAGTTCCCCCACTGCCCCCTCACCCTCCACCTCAACCTCTCACCCACCCAGTTACATCAAGACAACCTAGCTCACCATATTTCCCTCGCCCTCGCCTCCAGCCAGTTGCCGGGATCCTGTCTCCAGCTCGAACTAGCGGAACATCTCCTGCTCACAACCAATGCTCAGATTGCCCAGACCATGGGTCAGGTCCAGGAATTGGGGGTGCAGATTTGTGTGGATGATTTTGGGATGGGGCACTCATCGTTGCAGACCCTGCAAATGTTGAGGATCGATACGCTCAAGATCGATCGCACCTTTATTCAAGGTCTCAGCCAACATCACCCCGATCGGGGCATGGTGCCCACCATTATCGCCCTCGCCCATAGCAACCAAATGACCGTCATTGCCGAGGGCGTGGAAACAGAGCAGCAATTGTCATGGTTGCGGGAGTTAGATTGTGATTTGGGGCAGGGGGTGCTGTTTGCGGCTCCCTTAAACCGATCGGCCCTCACCGAGTACCTCAGCAAGACCTTACCCAGTCCTGTAGACTCCATTCCCGCCTAATATAGCGCCTGGAAGACCTCAACGGACTGTTGCCGCCCTTTAACATGGAGACTGCCAAAATCCCGGTAAATATGGGCGTGTTTGGTGGCTTCATAGACAGTGCGGCTAACCAGGATTTGGCCCCCTTTGGCGATCGACTGGAGCCGCGACGCTAAATTGACCTCATCACCGATCGCGGTGTAGTCCAAGTGATGGGGAGAGCCAATATTGCCCACCACCACGTCTCCCGCAGTAATACCAATCCCCGTCAGGAAATTCTCCCGAATCCAAGCATTGGGGAAGTTTCGCAGGCAGCGCTGCATCGAAATCGCGGCTTGGACAGCGCTGTGCTCATTACTGTCCAGCGTAGTCGGTGCCCCAAACATCGCCACAATCATATCGCCCACAAACTTATTCACCGTACCTTTGTGGGAGAAGATCACATCAACCATCGCCGTGAAATACTCATTCAGATAAGCCACAATCTCCTCCGCCTCCAGAATTTCACACTGGGAAGTAAAGCTGCGAATATCCGAGAATAAAATCGTGATATTGCGGGTATCCGGCGCTAAAGACAAGGATTCATTGGACTCAACAATGGCTTGGGCGAGTTAGGGCGGAATATAGCGCTCTAGCTGGCTTTTAATGCGTTCCTGCTTCAGCCGGTTTTGGTGGAGACGGGCGTTTTCAATGGCTGAAGCCACCTGGGTTCCCAGGGCGGTCAGCAGCTTCAGATCCTTAGCCTTATAGTAGGCGGGTTGCTCACTACTGATGTTAATTACCCCCAGGGTTTCACCCTTACAGGAGAGGGGAGCGCAGATAATCGAGCTAACAGGGTTTTTTCCCGACACAAAGCGCGGATCTTGTAGCACATCGTTAATAATTTCCCCTTGGCCAGAGCTATAAATATTGCCTGCAATCCCATCCTTAGTATCAAAAATCGGCTTACCAATCAAGTTAGACGCGGTTCCACACCCGGCAATAATCTCCAGCTTATTGGCTTCTGCATTGAGCAGCATCACCGAGGCACTCTCCCCCCGGATAATATGGAGCGCTTCCTTAATGGCTAGCTCGGCAATTTCCTTCGGTTCCAAATGGCTCGCCAGGGTTGCTGAAACCTTGTACAGCAGATTAATTTCCCGATAGGTGTCCAACACCTCATAGGCGAGGGCTTGGCGCTCTGCCTCTCGCTCTGCAAAATAACTCAACGTCTCCCCGACGATCCCTGGGGAAACCAAACCGAGAACCCAACCCAAGGTCTTGTCTTCGAGCTGAATGGGCACCCGCTGGGCTGTGGGACTGGGATTTTGGCCAAAAATACAGTGTTCGTGGGAATCTAAAATCCAAAGGGGAGTTTGGAGGGTTTGGCTCATATCCTCCAAAATTTTCACAATCCGCTGTTGACCGACAAGGCGCTTGAGATCAATCGGAGCAGTGTGCCGACTCATGGCATTATGAACAGGCCGATGGTTAAACAATAGATTGCGCTGATCCCCCAGCGGAGGATATGTAGCTTCAAGGGGGGTCGGATACATAGGGGTCATACCCAGAAACTCACCATATAGGGCACATACAGCAGCAAAGGATACGAACTCGTGAATCTCCAGGCAGGACTAGAGTAGGGATAACCGGCTGACTCTGCCTGAGAGCGCGTATTCTTGCGTGGTTTTAAGCCTGTTTTTCTGCACGCCTTTTCGGACTGTCTTGCTGAGTGTAGACCCTGTGATTCTAAGAGCTGATTTACGAAGTCGCTGAAACGCAGTCATAGCAGGGGTTTTGCAAAATAGTGTTTTTGAGTACCGAATCGCTACAACCCCTTCACTACAGTGCTTTCAGCTCTCTTAAGATTTACTTCATAAATCAGCTCTAAGTTTCGCGTGAACTGAGGGAAGGAGTTCTATTCTATCTTTTCTAGCTAGAAAGGCGTGGGCAGGAATCTCGATCGAGTTTGTCTACGATCGCTCCAGTCTTGCAGGGAGATATCAAAATGCCGATCGAAGTTTTACCGTACCAAGCCAACGATCGCCCACAATTGCTCCGGCTGCTGGGCCAGACGATCGCCGTCCTTGGCCCCCAAGCTTACACCGCTGACCAAGTTGCCGTTTGGGGCAAAGCCAGCCAGCACCACCTCAGCCAAGAGCCAGATCCCTTGACCCAGGGCATTACCCTCGTCGCCCACCCGCCTAACCTTGGCACGATCAACAGCGCGATCGGGAGCAAAATCAGGGGCGCGATCGGCTTTGGGCAGTTACAGCCCCTCGATCGGGTGGCCATGCTCTACATCGCGGCGGAGTGGGTTGGTCAGGGGGTGGGGAAGGCTTTATATCGGCAATTGGAGACGATCGCCCGGAGCCAAGGGGTGACCCAACTGCGAACCGAAGCGAGTCACCTAGCGCGGCCTTTTTTCCAGGCCCAGGGATTTGAGGTGCAACAGCAGGAGTGGGTGGTGTTGGGGGGAGTGGCGATCGATCGGTTTGTGATGCTCAAGACATTATGATCTGATGCCCAAGGCGCTATAAACAGCACCAGCAACGGCTAGAGGCGGGTGATGGCAATGGTGCCGATCGCCACACCAAAGGCCAAACGGTACCAGACAAAAACCCAAGTATTACGGGTTTGGAGGAACCGCAGCAACCAGGCAATGGACGCATAGGAAAAAGCCGCCGCAGACAGTACCCCCACCCCGATCGGCAACCACTCCGCCTGGGAAATATTGGCATCTAGCAAATCCTTTAGCTCCACCAAGCCCGCCAGGGTAATCGCCGGAATTCCCAGCAAAAATGAAAATCTTGCCGCCGTAGCCCGTTCTAACCCCTGAAACAGCCCAGCCGTTAGCGTTGATCCCGATCGGGAAACCCCCGGCACCAAGGCCAGCGCCTGGGCACAGCCCATCAAAATCCCATCCAGCATCGTCAACTCTGTAAAACCGCGCTGTCGCTGGCCCCAACGTTCTGCAACGGCCAAGAGCAGAGCCATGACGATCGAGACGATCGCAATGCTCAACAAACTGCGCAGGGGGGAGTTGTCATAGTCCGGGACAAAAACCTTGATATAAAGGCCACAGCTTAAGATCGGCAGCGTCCCTAGGGCAATTCCCAAGCTAACCCGCAGATCTTGAGCCTGGAAGTCTTTTTTCCGCACAGCCGCCCAAGTTCCCTGGGCCAACTGAGACAAATCCCCCCAGAAGTACCACAGCACCGCTGCAATACTGCCCAACTGGATCACCGCCGTAAAGGTAACCCCCGGATCGCCCCAGCCCAACAAAACCGGAACCACCTTCAGGTGCGCCGTGCTACTGATGGGCAAAAACTCCGTCAGACCCTGAACCATGCCGAGAATGAAACCTTGGAACCAGTTGATGGGCTGGGTTAAAGTTTCCGACTGAATTTGCCCGACTACATGGCATAGAGGTCTTGGCAAGAAGATCTGACTCAGGACAAAACTCGGAATACTCAACATAAAAGGGGGAGGATGTAGATCGTAAAGACAGGAGCAACAGGCAAACAGGACGGGTCCACCCCACTTTGACGAGTGAACCGATGAGATAGGGGCAACCCCCCCGTGATTGCCCTGATTTTAGTCCCCAGGGGGGAGCCACGGGGGCACGCCCCCTACCGAGATTGTTCCAAAGTGGGATGCTCCCGGCAACTGAACCGTGGCAAACCTAACATGGCAAACCTAGCGAGGATGGCGAATAGCATGGCAATATTCCTGGACTTGGAGATCAATGCCCGTAATCGCAGTACCCACAACAACCGCAAAGGCTCCCAAGCCTAGGGCACGCCGAGCCATGGAAGGCGAAGCAATCCCCCCTTCACAGATGGCTAAACAGTCAAAATGGGCAATAATATCCCGCAACAGGTCTAGACCCGGTGGATATTGGCCTTGGGTGGCTTCTGTATAGCCAAACAGGGTGGTCCCAATCAAATCCGCTCCCGCTGCATTCGCTAGCGCCGCAGCCCCTAAGGTATCTACGTCGGCCATCACCGCTTTTTTCAAGTCGTGCCGCACGCGATCGATAATTACCGAAACATCTTCCCCCGCAGGGCGATCGCGCAGGGTACAGTCCAGGGCAATAATATCAGCCCCCGCTTCAGCAACGGCCTCAGCATGGTGGTATTGCGGCGTAATGTAGACACTAGAGCCAGGGAGAGTTTGCTTCCAGAGGCCAATGATGGGAATGTTGGGGATCGCTTGGCGCACAGCACGAATATGGGCCGGGGTATCTAGACGCAGGCCAGCAGCTCCTTGGTTGACACAGGCTTGGGCGATCGCAGTGATCACGGCTGGGTCATGCAGCGGAGACGTGGGAGGCGCTTGGCAAGACACAATAAGGCCCGATCGTAGCCGATCGATAACGGGGAAATCTGACATGGTTGAGAGCAAGCATTTGTTCACGACTCCAGGTGAATAGTGTAAAGCCTGCTACCGGTTTGCTGCTCAAGTTGGCCTGATTTTTCGCTAAGTTGCCCCGCCCCCCCCTGGACATCCCGGCCCCAACGCAACCGCATCGCCATCAAAAAAGAGGGCATCTCACTTTGGCAGGTTAACCCCTAGAGGGTCTTCCAACGTGAGATGCTCCCTAAAAAACCACTGACCCACCCTGGGAAAAGCGATGTCTTGGCTGCCCAA
>JBMTWK010000166.1:0-6816 GCA_049452395.1 Prochlorothrix sp.
GGAGGTTTCTGCCTGCTGATTGCGAATTGGCGATCCCAGGGGGGGCTGGAGGTTGATGCCCGCCGATTGCAAATCGGCGATCCCAGGCGATCCCTGGCGATCCTAGGCGATCCCAGGGGAGGGGAGGGTGTTTTAGGAACGAACGAAATGGTAGGGCGGGAGGGGGTCGCTGAGGTGGAGGGACCAGAGGGGGGCGGAGGCTTGCCATTGTTGCACTTGTTTTTGGAGGTGGCTGCCCCGTCGTTGACCTACCAGTAGGTAGATGCGCTCTATGCCTTCCTTGGCTTCAGCGGCCTGTAGATCGGGGTAAATCCGTCCGATCGTCGTGCGGAGTTCTTGTAATTGGTCCTGTTGTTGCTGCTGGCGATCGCCCAGGCTTTGGTACTGCTGCTTTTTCGCCAGGAAATAGGCCCGTCCTTTGAGCGGTGACTCCTCTGGGTTGGGGCTGGGGGCGGGGTCTGCGCTGAGGGGTTGGGGTTCCAGGCGCAGGGTATATTCCACCTTGCCGGAGAGGTATTCGAGGCGTTCTTGGTAGGTCGATCGTTGCTGCTCCAAGTGTTGCAGCAGTCCCTCACGGTGCTTAAAGCAGGTGCCAAACTGGAGGGGCAGCAAAACGCTGTGTTGGAAGAGGTCTTGGATGACGCGATCGTGGGCTAAAACAGCCCCCATCAGGGCTTGCTCATCGGCTTGGAGTGTGTCGAGTTCCAAGTCTGGCTCCACAACGGCCCCCAAGGTGCCATCCCCAATCCAGGCCAAAGCGCCCTGAATGCCAAGGGGGAGGGCCAAGGGGGTTTCGGGTTCCGGGAGAAAGGCAAAGGTATACATGGTGCGATCGGGCGGGGGTAGGGCGGCAATAGAGGGCAGAGCGGGGGGTTGGGGGGCGATCGGGCCGGGGCCGGGGGTGTGCGTTGGGGGCTAACGGTTCTGTACTATGGGGTTTGTACTTTTATGGGGGCGGTCCCGTCCGGGTTGGGTACTGGCTGGGTTGGGTCCAGTCCAGGTTAAGTCCGTTCCGGGTTCTGGAATCTCCTTGGGCACTGAAGCAGTTAATCGTAAACTATGACCTTTTTCATCAAACCTTGGCAGGGCTTGAAAACCTATTTCAAAAAAGACCTTATTCCTGTTTTAGCAGATCTGCGCCTTGCGATCGTGCTCTTTCTCTTGATTGCCTTGTTCAGTATTAGCGGCACCGTCATTGAACAGGGGGAATCCCTGGCCTTCTACCAGGAAAATTACCCAGAATCTCCGGCCCTCTTTGGTTTCCTAACCTGGAAGGTGATTTTTGCCATTGGTTTGAATGAAGTGTACCGCACGGGCTGGTTTTTGGGGTTGCTGATTTTGTTTGGTAGCAGCCTGACGGCCTGCACCTTTACCCGCCAGTTACCGGCCCTGAAGGCGGCACGGTCTTGGAAGTTTTACGATCGCCCCCGTCAGTTTGAAAAGCTGGCCTTTGGGGCAGAGTTGCAGGGGGTGGAGTTGGCCCAAGTTCAGGCGCAGCTTGCCGATCGGGGCTTTAGGATTTTTAGCCCGGAGCCGATCGCCGCAGTGTCGGGGGATTCGGGTAATTCGATTAATTCCGGTGATTCGGTTAATTCCGGTGATATGGGAGATTCTAGCGAGTTTGGTGCTGCTAGCGGCCCCGATCGGGGCAATGCGCCCCAAGGTCTCTATGCCCGGAAGGGGTTGGTGGGCCGAATTGGGCCGATCGTGGTTCATGCCAGTATGCTGATTATCCTGGCGGGGGCGATTATTGGCTCCTTAACGGGCTTTAAGGCCCAGGAAATGGTCCCTGGGGGCGAAACCTTTAAGGTTGGCAATATTATCGATGCTGGGATTTGGGCCAAGACCAGTTCCGAGCAAATTCAAAAGGACTGGGCTGTGCGGGTTAATCGCTTTTGGATTGACTACACCCCCACGGGCCGCATTGATCAGTTTTATTCGGATCTCTCGATCGTCGATGCCAACGGCGAAGAACTGCAACAGAAAACCATTCACGTTAACGAGCCGTTGCGCTACGGTGGCTTGACGTTTTACCAAACGGACTGGGCGATCGCGGGAATTCGCCTCCGTTTGAACAATAGCCCCGTTTTTAACATCCCCATGGCTCCCCTGAAAACCCGTTCTGGGGGGCAACTCTGGGGGACTTGGGTGCCCATTAAGCCGGATATGAGCGCGGGAATTTCCCTGATTACAAAGGATCTTCAGGGGACGTTGATGGTTTATGGGCCGGATGGTAACGCGATCGGGACTACACGGGTGGGCTTTACGACACCCTTGAATGACTCGCTGAATCTGACGATTTTGGACCTGGTTGGCAGTACGGGCTTACAAATCAAGTCCGATCCAGGGATTCCGGTGGTTTACTTGGGTTTTGGGCTGCTGATGATTGGGGTGGTGATGAGTTATGTCTCCCACTCCCAGGTTTGGGTTTTGGCCCAAGGCGGTAAGCTCTACTTTGGTGGTCGCACCAATCGCGCCCAGGTCAGCTTTGAGCGGGAATTGCTGGAAATTTTGGAGTCTCTCCAAGCCACTGCCGCCCAAGCTCCGGCAAACAGCCCAAATTCCGAGCCAGTCCACCTCAGTTAGTTGGGAGGAGAAATGGGATCGCCGATTTGCGATCGGCGCTGATCTTCCCCCTCCCCGCCCAGTGAGTGGGATAGGCTCTGGGATCGCCGATTTGCAATCGGCGCTGAGCTTCCCTTTGCGATTGGCGCTGATCAGCCCCTTCCCGCCCAGTGAGTGGGATAGGCTCTGGGATCGCCGATTTGCAATCGGCGCTGAGCTTCCCTTTGCGATCGGCGCTGATCTGCCCTTTCACTCCCTGAGGGTGACCTTGGCTACAATGGGCGAGACGATCGCCGAGGAACCATGGAAGCACCCCAGCCTAGCCCACCCCAAGAGCCGCAGCCCTCTCGGCTAGCCCAGCAGATGATGCAGACGGATCAGATGGAGTGGGAGCCGGAAACGGGGCAAAATTCCGTCGATCCCCCGACTTTGCTGGAAGTCTCCGCACCCGTGCGCCTAAGTGGCCCTCGCTACACCTGCCGCGTTTTTTCGGGTCATCGGGAGGCGGTGTGGGCGGTGGCCTTGAGTCCCGATGGGCAGACGATCGCCAGTGGCAGCGACGATCGCACCATTCGGTTGTGGACGCTTCAGGGGGAGCCGATCGGCGAGCTTCTGGGCCATGGGGACTGGGTGAACTGCCTGACCTTTACGCCTGATGGTCAGCGCGTGATCAGTGGCAGTGCCGACGGTATGGTGCGGATTTGGGAGGTGGCGACGCGATCGACGATCGCGGTCTGTGAGGGCCACAAGGCAGCGGTGAATAGTGTGGCCTGTAGCCCCGATGGTCAACTGCTGGTGAGTGGTGGGCGGGATTCAGTGCTGTGCTACTGGGACATGGAGGGCAACCTACTCCGGAAAAGTCTAGAAGAATCGCGACAATCCATCACCAATACTGTCAGAACGGTTAAATTTAGTCCCCAAGGCGACTTAATCGCCAGTGGTGGCTGGGATTCCTGTATTCGTCTGTGGGACTTGCAGGGTCAGCCCCTGGGTAGCCCCCTGGTCCATCAACCCGCTAGTGTCTTTGCCTTGGACTTTTTGCCCAATGGTCAGGCGATCGTCAGTGGTGGCTCCGATGGCATTTTGCGGCTGTGGACCGTGGAGGGTGCCTTAATTTGGCAGAAAGAGGTGGGTTCTGGGGGCAATCAGGGGCAAAATGCTGCTTTTGTGAAGGGTGGCGTAGTACCACGGGCTGGGGGGAGTGACAGTGCGATTCATGCCGTTGCAGTTAGTGCCGATGGCCAGACGATCGCCACGGGGAGCAATGACGGAACGATCCAGTTGTGGACGGTGCAGGGGGAGCGGCTGGGGGAGCCGTTGCAAAGCCAGACCGCCAGTGTGGAAGCCTTGGTCTTTAGTCCCGATGGGCAGCAGTTTGTGAGCGGCAGTGCCGATGGTGCGGTGCGGCTGTGGGGGAAGGTGGGCAAGGTGGTTGTGCCCCAGAGCTTGAGTAATGATTTAGCGATCGGCGAAGATCGGCTGTTTATTAAAGATGAAGTGGATGCTTTGGCCAGTGTTTTGATGCTGCGGCAACTGCAACCGCCCCTAGCGGTGGGAATTTTGGGAAATTGGGGTAGTGGCAAGTCCTTTGTGATGCACCTCATTCAGCAGCAACTGAATACGATTCGGGCTGAAAGCCTCAGGGCGGAGCAGGCTTGGGGGGAGGATTTAGGGCAGCGATCGCCCTATGTGGGCCATATCTACCAAATTCGCTTTGATGCTTGGAGTTACGCCAAAACCAACCTCTGGGCGAGCTTGATGGAGACTATCCTGACGGAACTGAATCGCCAAATTGGCCTAGAGCAGCAATTGGAAGAGGCGGGTGTGGATTTGCTGAAGGGGGGTAAAATTTGGGAAACCCTCAATGAAATGGGAGAGGAACAGCGCCATGCTTTGCTGAACGATCGCCTTAGTCCAGAACTCTTTCAGGATCTCAGTACAGTTCAGTCTTGGCAGGATATTCGCCAACAGTCCGATCGATCGGCGATCTTTTGGGAGCGCTTGAGTCACTTGCGGCGGCAGGATGCGGCGGATCTAGAGGCGCTGGAACAGGATGTGAGTGATCTGGAAAAGGAGGTGCAAGTCCAACTGGCGGACATTGAAACCCAGGTCGATCAAAAACTGACCCAAACGGCGCGGGAACAGGCCATGAAGCCCCTAGAGGAGGTTTGGTTTACGCTGCTGGGTCAGGCAGCGGAGGAACTGCGCACCAAGTTGATTAGTGCGGACCCCGCTGAGGTTGCTAAGGTTAAGGCCATGCTGGAAGAACTCGATCCTCAGTTTTTTCAGATGGTTTTCCATGCCTGCCGCCAGAATCCCTGGACATTTGTTGCGTTTCTGGGGGCGATCGCCCTGGCTGCGGCGACACCGATCTTAATCGAAAATTTCCAGTTTTGGGGTGATTTTGGCCGTCGTCTTGTGTCTTTGTCGGCTAATATGCCCCTGTTTGCCGTGGGCTTTCCCCTGGGTCAAAAAGTCTGGACAACCTGGAAACAGCACCAGCGGCAGGTCAAGGAAGTTTGGAATCAGTACCAAGCCCGTGTTCAAGTCCATGAAGAAAAATTAAGAAGCCTACGGCAGTCCCAGGTGGAAAAGCTGAAAAAAGAGTCAAAAACTGAAATGTTAGAACGAAAACTCTCGGAAAAGCAGGCGGACCTGGCTAAGCGCCGTAGTCAGATGGGGCTGATGGTGAAGTATGGGAGCTTAACGGAGTTTGTGACGGAGCGGCTCCAGGGCAATGCCTACCAAGAACACCTGGGGCTGATCCACCAAGTGCGGCGGGATATGGAGGAGCTAAGCGATCGCCTGGTGATGCATTGGGAGGATTCGCCGGAAGTTCAAGCCCAAAAACGTAAGCTTTTCCCCCGTGGCGATGCGCGGGTGGTGTTATATATCGACGACCTCGATCGCTGCCCGCCCGATCGGGTGGTGGCGGTGCTGGAGGCGGTGCAACTGTTGCTGAAAACGCCGCTGTTTATTGTGGTGCTGGCGATCGACGATCGCTATATTGCCCGTGCTTTGGAGGATGTTTACCGGGGTGTGCTGAAGCGGCGGGGCAAGCCATCGGGAATTGACTATTTGGAGAAGATTATCCAGATTCCCTATCGAATGCGCCCAATTTCGCCGATTAATGTTGAATCCTATCTCTCCAGCCAGGTGGAAATGCAAGGGGCAGCGGATCCCGTTAGCTCCCAGGCTCCGATCGCGGCAGAGGCGGCTGATCTGGGGCTAACCCAAGCCTATCGGTCCCAGGCTTTCTTGGCCCAGGAATTACAGCAGGAGTCACAGCAGGAGTTTGGGCAAGAGCTTGGGTACGGGTTACAGCAAGAGTTACAGCAGGAGTTTGGAAATGGGTTACAGCAGAAGTTAAAGCAAGAGTTTGGACGAGAATCGCGAGATTCCCTGGGATATAGTCGAGATAATCTAGATTTAGAACAAAGTCGCGATCAAGACTGGGGCGGAGCCGATCGGGCCAGCATAACCCCCTCGTTGGACCTCAACCGTGCTGCCGGAAACCCACAAAATCAAGGGTCTGGTGGTGAAACCCTGGGTGATAGCTATTTAGAAACGATCGCTGAAGTCACAGCCCTCGATTCCACGGAATTTCAGCTCTTGGTCAATTGCTGCAACTATGTGGACATTACGCCCCGCACCGCCAAGCGCCTGATTAATATCTATAAAATCCTGAAAATCATTTGGGCCAAGCGAGGAGAGCCGAAATCTGACCTAAAACAGGTTGTGATTGTGTTCCTAGCCCTTTCAGCCCGCTATCCCGACTTAATGCGGGATTTGTTGGGGGAGTTAGATGCCCAGTTTGAGGAACAGGGGGCAGAAGAGGTACAAAACCCAACCCTGAGCTTGAAGTGGGGGGATTTGCGGCAAATGCTTGCGCCACAGGTGGGGGAAAGCAATCTGCACCTTCAGCGGGAGTGGCGACGCTTTGAGAGCGATGTCTGCCGGACTTTGGGTCAATGTTTCAGCCTCGATCGGGCGACCTTTTATCTGGTGCTGTCCTTCTGCTTTGTGGGCGATATTGGCTATGATCCGGCAGATTATGAACCGATTTAGGCTGGTTTGGTTTGACAGAACCAGATTTTTAGATTTTAGACATCACCATGCTCAGCAAATCACCGGGAATCTGACCAAGAGCCTTATTTTGGCCACTGGTGCCGCCTTGGTCGTAGCAGGTCCGCACCGTTTGCACCACTTGGGCGATCGCCGCCGCATAAAACTCCGGCTGGGACTGCCACC
>JBMTWK010000167.1:0-6813 GCA_049452395.1 Prochlorothrix sp.
CCGTTCAGGATGGGGGCGTTTTCGCTGATCCAGTTGTGAGGGTGTCCCCTGGTAGAGATCCCCCGTGGCTCTCTGCTGCGGTCCCAAACCAGGGCAACCACGGGGGGTTTGCCCCTACCGGTTAAAAACCAGGGCAACCACGGGGGGTTTGCCCCTACCGGTTAAAAATCAGGGCAACCACGGGGGGTTTGCCCCTACCGGTTAAAAACCAGGGCAACCATGGGGGGTTTGCCCCTACCGGTTAAAAACCAGGGCAACCACGGGGGATTTGCCCCTACCGGTTAAAAACCAGGGCAACGCTAGTGCAAAAAGTGGCGCACGCCCGTGAAGACCATGACCAGGCCCAGTTCATCGGCAGCGGCGATCGAGTCCTTATCGCGAATACTGCCCCCCGGTTGGATCACCGCCGCAATACCCGCTGCCGCCGCTGTGCGCACCGAGTCATCAAAGGGGAAAAAGGCATCGCTAGACAGGACAGCTCCCTGGGTTTTCTCGCCCGCCTGCTCTAGGGCAATTTTGACCGACCCGACCCGGTTCATTTGCCCTGCGCCGACTCCGACCGTGGCCCGATCGCGGGTAACCACGATCGCGTTGGACTTGACATGCTTGACCACTTTCCAGGCAAAGAGCAACTCTTCGGTTTGGGCAGCGGTGGGCTGCTTTTGGGTCACCACTTGCCACTGCTCCGGCAACTCAATTTGGCTGTCGGCGGTTTGGATCAAAAAGCCCCCGGCGATCGGCTTGGGCAAGTCCAGCGGCCCCGTGGTCAAGTCCGGCAGAATCAGCACCCGCACCTTGGATTTCTTTTGCAGAATCTCCGCCGCTGCGGGGTCGCAACCAGGGGCGACAATGCATTCCAAAAATGGCTCAGTGAGCGCGGTGGCCGTGGGGACATCAAGGGGCTGGTTGAGGGCGACAATGCCGCCAAAGGCGGAAACAGAATCGGCAGCAAAGGCATTTTGGTAGGCTTCCAGCAGGGAGTTGCCGATCGCCACGCCACAGGGGTTGTTGTGCTTCAAGATTGCCACTGCCGGAGCATGGCCGGGGGCCGCAAATTCGGCAATAATCCGCCGTGCCGCTTCCAAATCCACCAAATTGTTGTAGCTTAGCTCCTTGCCTTGCAGTTGCTCCGCCGCTGCCCAGCCCGTGGGGGTTGCGCCGGTTTGGTACCAGGCCGCACCTTGGTGGGGGTTTTCGCCGTAGCGGAGGCTTTGGAGGCGCTGGCCCGTGAGGGTCCAGGTGTTGGGCAGGCTGTCGGGGTCAGCAGCGGGATTAAAGGCATCGCTGAGGTAGGTGACGATCGCCCGATCGTAGGCCGCTGTGTGCTGGAATGCCGCGAGGGCAAAGCTTTGGCGCAACTCCGGCGGCACCGTGCCTTGGTGCTCCCGCAAGGCTTGGAGATAGTCCCCGTACTGGCTGGGGTTGCACAGAACCGTGAGGTAGGCATGGTTTTTGGCCGCTGCTCGGATCATGGTGGGACCGCCAATGTCGATATTTTCGATCGCATCAGCTAAGGTCACCCCCGCCTTGGCCACGGTTTGCTCAAAGGGATAGAGGTTGACGCAAACGAGATCGATCGCCGCCATCGCGTTGGCTTCTAGATCAGCCCGATCGCTCTCCAAATCAGGACGGGCCAGAATGCCCCCATGGATTCGAGGATGCAGGGTTTTGACCCGTCCACCCAGGATTTCCGGCGATCCCGTGTAGTCAGAAACCTTCGTGACCGGAATTCCGGCCTCTAAGAGCGTTTTTGCCGTTCCCCCGCTGCTGACAATTTTGAACTCAAATTCTTCCACTAAGGTGCGAGCAAGGTCCACAATGCCCGTTTTATCCGACACGCTCAGTAACGCTAACCGTCCCATCGAATTTCTCCTGATTCTGTAACAATCGAGCTAATGAGAGGATGTTGATCAACCTCAACAAGTGCCCCCTAGCCTCCCCTTGATCTGCGGGGAGCAATCAGAAGGCCGATTGCAAATCGGCCCTCCCAGGGGAACTCGTTCGGGTGCATCCCACTTTAGAAGAATCTTGGTAGGGGTCGTGCCCCCGTGCCGACCCTCTTCGGCCCAAAGCCAGGGCAACCACGGGGGGTTTGCCCCTACCAGGTCGGTTAAATCGCTAAAGTGGGATGCTCCCACTCGTTCGGGGTTTGTGCGACTCAGCGCAAGTTTCCCCAGATCCTCTTAAATCCAGCCAACAAAAAAAGGGGCCACTCTACAGTACCCCCTGGATTTATGCTGGGTTGCCCCCTTAGGGGTTCCCTTGATCTTGGCTTCCCCAGTGTCCGGGGGGCTTGGGGCATCCTCCCCTGTTAGCTATCGGCGCTTAGGGGCACATTCACCTCGACATCTTGCTTCACCGTCAGGAAGCGAATGACCTCTTCGCTAATGCGCATCATCCGTTCCATGATGGCGATCGCCCCGCCCGGACTGCGGTAGTTCATCTGGACGTACACCCCTTCCCGGTGCTTCTTGATGGGGTAGGCAAGGCGACGCTTGCCCCGGTGTTGGGTCTCCAGCATTTCAGCGCCATTTTCCTTTAGTATTTTTTGATACTTCAGGATTGCTTGGTTGACCTGATCATCGCTGATGTCAGGCCGCAGAATATACATGGTCTCGTAGACAAAATCCTTCATAATTCTGTGAATCCCTATGGACATAAGAGGCCAGCTTGTCTGGATCCGTGCCTTGGGGATGATCCCTGGGGCAGCCGCCAGATTTCCCAACTTCCTGGCCTGAAGCTTACGGCTTCTAGATGGGGAGGTTGGCGCTGAAGGTGCTGACAGGGGTTGCCTGATCAGCCTCGATCGGCCAACACCCTGACTCAAATCTGGGGGTTTAGGAGCGGTGGAGTTTGGCCCTAGAGCTTTCCTCACCCTCCCAACCCGTGCCGCTTCCGGTTACCGAGGTAACGGACAACGTTGCGCGACAGATTAGAGTTGAAGCAGGGATTTACAATCATATACCAATCTGGCTGCATATTTTTTAAGGATCTGCATGGCTCAACGATATGCCCGAGTTCAGACCCCTGACGGACGGGTTTACTATGGTCATCTTCACCTCAGTCGGGAGGTGCAAATTTTAGATGCGCCCCCTTGGCTCCAGGGTCAGCCGACGGAGCAGCGGCTACAACCGGAGGAGTATCAACTGCTGGCTCCCTGTGCGCCCTCTAAGATTGTGGCTATTGGCAAAAACTATGCCAAACACGCGGCGGAAATGGGGGGAAGTGTGCCCCAGGAACCGCTGTTGTTTTTGAAGCCTCCGACCACGATCGTTGCCGATGGGGACACGATTTTTTACCCCCCCCAATCCCAACGGGTGGACTATGAGGGGGAGCTAGCGGTGGTGGTGGGCGATCGCTGCTGTTGCTGCACGCCGGAGGAAGCCCGCACCAAAATTTGGGGCTATACGATTGCCAACGATGTCACGGCACGGGATTTGCAGCGATCGGATGTCACCTGGTCCCGCGCCAAGGGATTTGATAGCTTTTGCCCCCTAGGGCCGTGGATTGTCCGGGAAATCAGCCCAGGGGCCACCCTACAGACCTTTGTTAATGGTGCAGAGGAGCCGGTCCAGTCCGCCACGATCGATCAAATGGTCTTTTCCCCAGAAACCCTCCTGTCCTACATCAGCCACATCATGACCCTGATCCCCGGTGATGTCGTTCTGACGGGGACTCCCGCCGGAATTGGCCCGGTGCAGGTGGGGGATACGGTGGAGGTGGAAATTGAAGGAATTGGTCGCCTGAAAAATACGGTGGGGGTGCGGTCTAGCGGGAAAGCAGTTTGAGTGTTGGCCAAACGGCCCGATCGTGCTACAACACTGCACAACGCCGCATGATCCGGCTTCAGTTGCTGTGTTGTTCCGATCTCCATCCCGCTCCAGGACCGTGATCCCATGACTACCGAGACCCTTTCCCCTTCCTGTCGTGCCCTAGAGACCTATCTCCAACGCCAATGGCAGCGCCATCGCCCCGAACCCATTCCCCTCCAGATCCGCTGTGCGGTGCGGGAGAAGCGGCTTTTGGTCTTGGCGGAACATAATGCAGCGCTACGGGTCGATGCCAAGGCAATTTTGAGCCAGTTGACCCGGGTGATGCAGGGGTTAGAGCCGGGACTGCGGGATCCGATTTTGGCGGAGGCCGTGCCCAGCGACGATCGCCTGTTGGTCAATCTCTATGTGCGGTTTATGGGGGAACAAAAGCCCTATGCCGGTCAGCAGTGCTTGCTCCAAAGGCCCTTCGATCGCCGCCCCAGCAGCCCGCCGGAGGCCGCCTTTGTCCCCCCCACCGCCCCCACAGGCTTCGCCGATCCCGCCGATCCCTTTGCCCCCTTCGATCCCGCTGATCTGCCCTCCAGCCCTCCTAAATCCCGGTTTTGGCGGATTCCGCTGTGGGTTTGGCTCCTGGGCTTGGGCCTCTGTAGCTCAGCCTTTGTGGCGGGGTTTGTGGTGATGTTGCAGCCCTGTTTGCTGCGGCCCTGTCAGCCACTGCTGGAGGGCAAACAGTTAGGCCGATCGGCAACCGCCCAGATTTTGGAGGCAGAGGACTGGGAAGACCTCCAGACCATTGAGACCCAACTCAAAGAAGCGCGGGAGCATTTGGAGGATGTCCCCCGCTGGGCTACGGTTTGGGAAGAAGCACAGATGCTTAAAGAGCAGTATGGCCAGTATTTAGAGGATTTTTCCCCCATTAACCAGGCATTTGAGCTGGCCGTGCAGGCCGTCACCCAGACCAAAGCCCCGCCCCACCCCGTAGAAACCTGGGAGTCGGCCCAAAGCTTGTGGACCCAGGCGATCGAACAACTCAACCAAATCAGCCCCGATAACTCCACCTACGACCTTGCCCAGCGGAAGCTGACCCAGTATGAGCGCTATTTGCGGGATATTAACTACGAATTGCAGCGGGAACAGCGAGCACAGCAGATTTTGAAGGATGCAGAACAGGCCGCAGCCTTAGCCCGCTTGCACCAAGCAGAAGATGAGTCGGTCGAGTCCTGGCAATCGGCCCAGGAAAACTGGACAGTGGCCCTGGACACCCTGGAAAAAGTCCCAGAGGGCACCACGGCCTATGAATCAGCCCAAAAACGAATTTCTACCTACCAAAACGAGCTAAATACCGTCTATACGGCGGAACACCGCGCCCAGTTAGCCTTAGATCTCTATCAGCAAGCCCTAGACAAAGCCCAGGAGGCAGAAGCCGCAGCCGGGGAAAGTCGCTGGAAAGTGGCGAGCGATCGCTGGCAAGCGGCCCTCACCAGTGCCCAGCAAATTCCCGTCGGCAGTCCCTACTACTTCGAGGCCCAAACCCTCCTCCCCCGCTACCAAACCGCCCTAGAGCAAGCCCAACAGCAATTTCGCAGCGTAGAAGCCCTAGAAATCGCCAATCAAACCCTCAATAGCCTCTGTGCGGGGAATCCAGTCGTTTGTTACTTCAATGTCAGTTCAGAACTCCTAGCCGTGCAACTCACCCTAGACTATGAGCGCACCGTCCTCACGTCTGGGGTGGTGGGAGATGCCCAAAGTCGGGCCTCGGCCCTGGATCAGATTCAGGAACTAGAGGGAGAACTGGAAACCCTCAGCAACCTCACGGGTATTGCTTTAGAACTCTATGCCCCCGATGGTTCCCTCGTCGGCACCCATCAACCCTAGCCTTGGCTTCTGGATCTGCAACCCCCTGAGACCTATGGTCTGGACTGCTCACCACGATCGGCTGCACCAAACCCTACGATCGCGCCAACTCCTTTCCCCCCACCAAGCCATCCTCCTGGCGGTCTCCGGCGGACAAGATTCCCTCTGTCTGGCTCGTCTATTTCGGGATTTACAGCCGAAATGGGGCTGGAAACTGGCAATTCTCCACTGTGATCACCGCTGGCGGCAGGACTCCCAAGCCAACGCCGCCCATGTCCAAACCTTAGCCCAGCAGTGGGGACTGCCCTGTCAGATCCGCACCGCCACCACACCGCCCCCCAGCGAAGCCGCAGCCCGCACTTGGCGCTATGGAATTTTGGCAGAGGTTGCCCAAACCCAGGGATACAGTGCTGTGGTCACGGGCCATACCGCCAGCGATCGGGCCGAAACTTTGCTGTATAACCTGATGCGCGGCAGTGGGACCGATGGATTGGCTGCGTTGACCTGGCAGCGGCCCCTTGCGCCCAATATCGCTCTGGTGCGGCCTTTGTTGAACTGGCTGCGATCGGAAACTGGGCAATTTTGCCAAGACCAGCAACTCCCGATTTGGGATGACTCCACCAACGCCGATCGCCGCTACTCCCGCAACCGCATCCGCCTCGATCTGTTGCCCCAACTGCGCCACTTCAATGCCCAAGTCGATCGCCACCTCGCCCAAACCGCCGAACTCCTCCACGACGATCTTGCCTATCTGGAAGCCCAAGCCACCCATCTGCGCCAACAGGTCCAGCAAGGCAACGCCCTCCATCGCCCCCCCTTGCAAACCGCCGCGATCGCCCTGCAACGGCGCGTTATTCGCCAATTTCTCCAAGATCACTTGCCCCAAGCCCCCACCTTTGCCCACATCGAAAAACTCGCCGCCCTCATCGCAGCCCCCCAAAAAAGCCAAACCGATCCCTTCCCCGGCGGGGCGATCGCCAGGGTCGATGGTGACTGGATTCGCCTGCTTCCCAGCCCCTCACCCTCAATCCCTCGCCCGCTGGGAGAGGGACTTTGACAGATCGTGCTCCCCTTCTTCCGTCCTGGGAGAAGGGGCCGGGGGATGAGGGGCGCATCTGCGGAAGGGGGATGCACCCAGGGGTATCGCACTAATTATGTATAAAATGTACTTGACAAAAGTCCAGAT
>JBMTWK010000168.1:0-6807 GCA_049452395.1 Prochlorothrix sp.
CGCCGAACAATTTACGCGCTGCACCATCACCCTGAACAGTCTTGACGCTCTAAGACAGCCCTCTACAGAGGTAATCAAAATATTGGCTCATTTCCTGGCCAATCTCTTCACCCAGAATCTTGAAGGTCACGACCTTCATGGCTTGGATAGCTCTCACCGTTGCCTCGATCGGCACCCCTAAGGCCACATAGGTCTCCTTCAAGCCATCGAGCACCCGCTCTTCCAAAATCGACGAACTGCCCGCCACCATGGCATAGGTTGCATAGCGCAGGAAATAGTCTAAATCCCGGATACAGGCTGCATAGCGGTGACTTCCTGCTCCCCCCGCCTGAGGCGTTTCAGCCACGGGCATCGATTGGGTCACAGCTTCTTGGACAATGGCCGTTGCATTGGCGCAAATGCTAGCTGCTGCCTGGACCCGTTGCTGGCCGCTAGCAAAGTAGCACTGAAGCTGTTCGATCGCAGCCTCATCTAGGTATTGACCTCGTTCATCGGAAGCCTGAATCACGGCAGTAATCGCGTCTTGCATGGTTAACCTTCTCAAAAACCCTCTACATCAGACTAATCGGTTGTGCCTGGATGGTTCCTCCACAACAGCCAGGGAAGTCTTCGCACGGCGGAGGCATAGCCCCAGACTGCAAGGAGAACCGTTCTTATTGTGCGATATCCCTGGAATTTGCTGGGAGGTCTGTAACAGTTTGTGAATGGAAGTTTAGGGCACAATTTCAGGATCTGGCCCGAAATGGGGGGAAGCTCGGTCTAAAACTGCATTTACCTCTGAATTTTCCCCAGAGACCTGCCCAGGCGCAGGACAGCCCACCCAAGCACGGGCTAAAGCCGCATAGGACGGTAAACCTAAATAGAGACCATTCAGCACCACCAACCCCCCCCGCACCAGCCAACCGGGAAACAGCGGCCACAGCACCACCGTTGCCCCCAACACCAACAGCGCCTCAACCCCCGCAACTTGGCGGCCATAGTGGCGGGGATCCCAGTAGGAAAAGGGACTGATAAAGCGATAGGTACTAAAGGGGAAAAAATGGCAGTGGGCATCATCGTGGTGGACGGGCAAATCCAACAGGTCATGGAGCGCCATGCTCAAGCCCAAAACAACCCCCCAGTGCCAATGGCCCAGGCTACTGCAACCCGCCAAGCCTAAGGCTAGGGGAATGGAGTGCAGCAGTGCCGTCCAGCCATACCAAAAGGACGAGTAATAAAGCTCTCCCCAGATGGTCCGATCGTCCTGCTTGCGGATCCCCTTAGCCCACAGGTACAGGACAAAAATGGGGAGGTCCGGCAGTACAGACCCCAGGGCGATCGCCGAGACCAGCGGATCAGAGGGCATCAGCAGGGCCAGGTTAATAACCGCATGACTAGGAGTTTTCATAATCAGGGATTTTTGTAAGGGGGCTATTTTTTTAAAGTGCCGAGGGGGCGTATCTTAGGAAAGGCGGCCTCGCCAGATCTTAATCTTTGTTTAAAGAGTTTGTTTAACTAAACTCATCTAAAGGAAATGCCAGCCCACCTGCAAGATAGGTCACAACTTGCAGATCTGCGGGAGCGGAGCTGGTACCCGCCACCGTCCCCCATAATCCACCGTTAGCCTAGTCCTACCATGCCCACCTTGACCCTGCCTTGGCTCCCCAAGTGGCTCAACTTTGGCCAACGCAAAGCCGAAGTCCTAGAAGCCCGCCTCCAAGCAAAGCAAGCCCTCTTCGATCGCCTGGTTAGCCTCCGCGAGACCTACCCCAAAATCGACAACGCCCCCCTAACGCATCTTGACCTTGGGGAAGAAAGCCAAGCCGACCTAGAGACGCTCATCACCGCCCTCGAAGATCTCACCCCCTACCCCGCCCCCCTGCGCCAAGGAAGCGAACTCCTCAACGGCACCTGGGTTTTGGTCTATTCCGATGCCCAGGAAATTGCCCGCCTTGCCACGCTGCCCCTAGGGCTACGCACCGGCCAAGTCTGCCAAATTGTCGATGTGGAAACCCTGTCCTTTGAGAACAAAGCCAATGTGCGGCACCGGTGGGGTCTTCTATCTGGATTTGTACGGGTAACAGCGGTGTTTGAACCCACCCCCAACCTAGGCCGGAAAATGCGCAACCGCCGCATCAATGTGGACTTCCAAACCCGCTTTTTCTCCATCACCAAAATGCTGGGCATTCCTACCCCCTTCTTTGACCCCATCCGCAGCGTAGACGTTAACAATCCCCCGGAAGTGGTCCCCAGCCTAGAAATTACCTATCTAGATGAAGAGGTACGCATTGGGCGCGGCGGCGAGGGGAGCTTATTTGTGCTCGTTAAGGAAGAAGCCGCCGAAACCCTTCTCCAGCGGCAAACCCAAATTACCGGTCTTTTGCCCCCCGCCAAAGCAGAAACCACCCCAGAGGCCGCGATCGAACCCAAAACTGAAAGCGAACCCCTAACCCAGCCAGAAACCGAAGCCCCATCTGCTGCGGCCCAGCCGGTCCCCGCCCCCACCGCTGAAGCTGGGGACCAACTCCCCAACGCCGAAGAGGAAACCAAAACCCTAGTCGGTGCTAGCTCCTAAGCCGCCCCACAACAGCATCCCCACAGCCTAAGTCCCCCAAAACTGGAGTCATGGCACCTAGTACAGCGGGTTGGAAGTTCCCACCCCCGTTCCAGTGCGGGCATCTTGCCCGCGTCGTGCGCGAGACGCTCACACGGATGGGTATAAAACTGATGCCTGGGTCTACTAGCCCTTGAGCCTGGGGGGAGTTTAAGGGGCGACTCAATCCCCCGATCGGCCAGCGCCGTCAGTGTGGGTCAATCCCTCTTTGACGAGTAAACCGATGAGGAGCGATGGGATAGGGGCAATCCCCCCGTGGTTGCCCTGGCCTTAGTCCCAAGATCAACGTCTTCCCAGCCAGCAGGGTAGCAAGACTCCAGGAACTCTGGGCAAACCAAACCTCGGTCGTCGGGCTGTCGGGGCATACGTCATCAGACGGTTCTAGATTCAGGAACAAAACTCCCCCTGGGCCGTAACTCGAAGCATCCCATCGCTTGGACTAATCTCGCCCTTGGCATTCTAGGAAATCATTTTTCAAAGTGATAAGATTGCCATGACCATGCGCCGAGGGGTTTGCTGTGATTCGCTCTGCAACCTTACCATTTCCGCCCACGTTGCCATCTGTTGCCGATAACCAGCGATTGCGTCTTTTCGCTGGATCCGCTCATACATCGCTAGCAGAAGAAGTGGGCCGCTACCTAGGGATTGATTTGGGACCAATGGTCCGCAAGCGGTTTGCGGATGGTGAGCTTTATGTCCAGATTCAGGAATCCATTCGCGGCTGTGATGTGTATCTCATCCAGCCCACCTGTTATCCCGTCAATGACCATTTGATGGAATTGTTGCTGATGGTGGATGCCTGTCGCCGTGCCTCTGCCCGTCAGATCACCGCAGTGCTGCCCTACTACGGCTATGCGCGGGCCGATCGCAAAACCGCTGGCCGAGAGTCCATCACCGCCAAGCTCGTGGCCAACCTGATCACCACCTCAGGGGCCAACCGCATTCTCGCGATGGATTTGCACTCTGCCCAAATTCAAGGCTACTTCGACATTCCCCTCGATCACGTCTATGCCTCGCCTGTGATCCTGGACTATCTCCGCAGTAAGGATCTCTCCGATGTTGTGGTGGTCTCTCCCGATGTGGGAGGGGTTGCCCGTGCCCGTGCCTTCGCCAAAAAGCTCGACGATGCACCCCTGGCCATCATTGACAAACGCCGCCAAGCCCACAATGTGGCGGAGGTGTTGAATGTGATTGGGGATGTCAAAGGGAAAACGGCTGTGTTAGTGGATGACATGATCGACACAGCGGGCACGATTTGTGAAGGTGGGCGACTGTTGCGAGAAGAAGGGGCTAGACAAGTGTATGCCTGTGCGACCCATGCTGTTTTTTCGCCGCCAGCGGTGGAGCGCCTGTCTCGCGGTCCCTTTGAAGAGGTGATTGTGACCAATACGATCCCCATCCCACCGGAGAACCAGTTTGAGCAACTGGTGGTGCTGTCGGTGGCAAACCTGCTGGGTGAAGCAATCTGGCGCATCCACGAGGAAAGCTCTGTGAGCATCATGTTCCGCTAAGTCCCAGCCAACGGGTTAGCCGGTCCAGCTCCCTGTGACCGCCGCCCAGACCCCTGGCAGTCTCAATGCTCTTAGCCCTAGGCTGCGAAAGAGTTCAATGGTAAATTTTCAGGACTGGAAGCAAATTTATAGCTTTCGTAGCGAAAACCGTTGCTCCGGAAACCTGTAACAAGAAAAAATGTTCGCTCTGGGGGGTGACACCCCTCGCCCCCTTGGCTATACTAGGACGTGTAGATGCACCCTGATGATCGGGGGAGTCACTCAGTGGCTCTCCTTTTTTTATGCCTATTTGTTGAGATCTCTGGCCCTTAAGGCCCTGTTGCTGGCCATAGCGCGAGATTAATGGAAAATTCAGGGCAATTCCTAGGGCAGTCGATCGGCCCCCACCCCCACGGGCCTCCCCCTTTCGGCCCAAAAATCAAAAATCCGGAATGCCTACCAAATAAAAAATATTTTGCCAAGGGGGTGACACCCCTCACCCGATCGTGTAGTATAGGAAATGTAGATGCACCCTGATGATCGGGGGAGTCACTCAGTGGCTCTCCTTTTTTTTGTGCTCATTTTTGGAGTGCCTAGCTTTCATGGGAGCATCCCTTTTTGGCAAAATCCCGGTAGGAGTCGTGCCCCCGTTGCCGACCCTCTTCGGAAAATTGGTAGGGCAACCCACTAGGGCAAGCACGGGGAGTTTGCCCTGACCGAAGCGGTGTTAACCCGCCAACGGGAGATAGACCCATTTTCATGACCCGCGCTCAGGTGCGTTGCGACCACTGCCGCCCATGAAAAAACCCCCGCCAAGCGAGGGTCTGAGAGCAGTTTTGAGCCGATCGCACCGGAGCCTAGCCTAGCTCTGCATCACAAAACTCCCAAAGCTCAGTTCTCCCACCTGATGCCATTGATAGATATCCTGACGGAACTGTTGCCACTGCTCAAAAACAGTCTGGAAAACCGGATTTTCAGCCCCCATTTCTGCATATAAGGCAAAAGCTTCCTTTTGGCAGGCTTGGAGAATTTCGGGGCTAAAGGTGCGCAGTTGGGTGCCAGAGTCGATCAATCGCTTGAGGGCGGCAGGATTGCGAGCATCGTAAAGGCTAAGGCAGTATTGGTTCGCCTCAGCAGCAGCAACCCGAAGAATTTCCTGGTAAACCGGGGGCAACTTGTTCCACGCATCCAGGTTAATCATCAGGTCCAGCGTCGCACCGGGTTCCCACCAACCGGGGGCATAGTAATAGGGTGCAGCTTTCTGGAGGCCCAGCTTTTCATCGTCGTAGGGACCAACCCACTCTGCTGCATCGATCGCCCCCCGTTCCAACGCCAAAAAGACCTCACCACCGGGCAAAACCTGGGCATTAACCCCTAACCGGGTCAGAACTTGCCCCCCCAGGCCCGGAATCCGCATTTTTAGACCCTGTAGGTCTGCAAAAGTCTTGATTTCGCGCTTAAACCAGCCCCCCATCTGGGTTCCCGTATTGCCAGCGGGGAAGGCGATCGTATTAAAGTCCTTGAGAATCTCATTCATCGCCTCAATCCCCCCCCCGTGGTAGAGCCAAGCATTCTGCTGCTGGGCATTCAAGCCAAAGGGTACCGCTGTCCCAAAGGCAAGGGCGGAGTTTTTGCCGACGTAATAGTAAGTAGGGGAGTGGCCACACTGCACCGTCCCCGACTGCACCGCATCTAAAACCTGAAGCCCTGGGACAATTTCTCCCCCCGCAAAGACTTCAATCTCAAACTGGCCATCACTCATGGCCGCTACCCGTTCCGCGATATGCAGCGCCGATCCCTGCAAAGCATCCAGCGAGACGGGCCAACTGGTGGCCATTTGCCATTTCAACTTGGGCAAGCTCCCAGTTCCGCCGCTGCTTCCGGCTTCCGAGGAGGGGGCGGCAGTGGGATTAGACTGGCCACAGGCCGCAAGGGCAGCCGTCGCGGTTCCCGCAGCGGTATATCCCAACAGTTGACGACGTTTCATGGGTGGTGGATAGGGTAGATAGACGACTTCAGCAAGCTGCGTTAACGGTTTCTGAGCGACTTAAGCCGGTTATGCCTTAAACCGGTTGCTTGAACAGCGTATCCAAGTAAACCCGTGCAGCCCGTCGATCGCTGTCGCCATTTTGCAAGAGAAAGAGCGATAACGCTGCGGCCAAAACCCGATCTTGGTCCCAATCGGGATGGGACTCCAGGTAGGACTGGAGGGACTCATACAGTTCTTCCGGAATTTCGGTCAGAACACTAACCATTGTTTGCATTGCACTTCCCTCCATGGTGAATTCAAGAAACATCAGGATGGCGCTCAAGAGCACCTCGATACGGTAACACGCAGCCCCCCGATCGCCCCACGCCAACCTGAATCGCTTGATTTACGGTAGGTGGCGGGCCTCCATTGTCAGCGATCGAGGGGGTACTTTGTCAATTGAGAAGGACAACCGAGAGGACTACCCCCCAGCCAAGAACTGGTGGGATGGGCCTCTGGCCCGTCCAAGGTAAGATGCGCCCTGCCCCTAAGACAGCAGGACATTCCATCCCCTTTCCAGTGCGGGCATCCTGCCCGCATGGGTCCATCCCACTTTGGCAAATGAACCGATTGGGTATGGGCAATTCCCCCGTGGTTGCCCCGGTTTTGCTCGAAGAGGGTCGGCACGGGGTCGCGACCCCTGCAACACTGTTTCACTCCATTAAAGAACCGATAAGAAACTTTATCTTCCGTAA
>JBMTWK010000169.1:0-6796 GCA_049452395.1 Prochlorothrix sp.
GGGGCGATCGCAGGCCGGGAAAGCCCACAAAGGGCGGGGGCAAAGGGTCGCGATCGGCCAAGGTTGGGGGAGCGGGGAGAGGAAACTCGGCTTGGGCTAGGCTTTGGAGGCAGTGGAGGGCATGGGCCGTGAGGGGCAGGACGGGGGTCCGATCGGGGGGGTTCACCTGTTCATCCACCTCCGGCTCGCGGGTAATGGCGATCGGGTCAGGGGCGATCGGGTCAGGGGCGATCGGGTCGGGCATCTGGGGCAACTCGGTCTGAATCGCCGAGACCGCTGCAACACCCCCCGCCAAATTCAACGCCACCACCCCCCCCGCCGTCACACTAAACCCCGCCCGCCAATAGGGATCCTCATACTGGGGAATCAGAGGCTGCTGGCTACGGCAACAGTAAAAAACCTGGGGTGCAAGGCCCGCTAGGGTCAGCAGATGGAAAATCCCCTGGGTGAGGCGGGGCAAAATCTCAGCACTGGGGGCCGTGTGGAGGCGGCTGAGGTGGCCTTGGAGCAAATCAAACAGTTCGGGCTGGGGCTGATCTTCCAGGGCTTGCAGCAGGGCAACTTCCGCTAAATATTGGGCCGCCGTCAGCCGGGGCAGATCTTGGCTAAAGCGGGGAAAGGATTCCAAGGTTTCAGCCTGGGTAATGCGATCGAGGCTGCGACCGGGCGCAATCACCAACTGATTGACCACAAACAAATTACTGCGCCCCGACAAGGAAGATTTTCCCTTGCGGGCACCCCCCGCCACAGCCCGCACCAACCCCCGCTCAGCCGTCAGAATCGTCAACAGGCGATCCTGTTCCCCGAAGGGCGCAGCCTTCAGATTAATCCCCGTCACCTTATAACTGCGACTCATGGCCTCCCTTGCCCCTAGGGCCAGTTAACCCGCGATCGGCTTGGCCGGTTCCCGCAACTGCTGCATCAAAGACACCCCCCGCGAAGTCCCCAACCGGGTTGCCCCCGCTTCCACCAAGGCGATCGCCTGCTCCACGGTGCGAATCCCCCCCGCTGCCTTAATCCCAACCCGGCCCCGCGTCAGGTCATGGAGAAACTTGACATCGGCCACGGTCGCCCCCCCAGCCCAGCCTGTGCTGGTTTTAAGAAAGCTCACCCCCGCATCCAAGCAAAGCTCCGCAGCCCGCTGTTTTTCCGCCTCCGTCAGCCGGACCAGTTCCAAAATCGCCTTGACGGGCTGGCTCGTCAGGTCACAAATTTCGGCAATTTCCCGGTGAACTCTCTCATCCTGGCCCGATCGTAGCCAGCCCAAATTAATCACCACATCCAGCTCCGTTGCCCCCTGTTCTACGGCTAACTGGGCCTCATGGAGCTTCACCTCTGAGGTACTGGCCCCTGTCGGAAACCCCACCACCGCACAGACTTGAGGCCGCTTGCCATAGAGCAATTCCGCCGCCTGCCGCACCTGCACCGGATAGACACAAACACTGGCAAAACCAAAATGCTCCGCCTCCCCACAGGCCCGCTTGAGGTCGTCAATCGTGGCCAGGGGATCCAGCAACGCATGGTCAATCAAGGGCGCTAGATCTAAGTTAAAGGCAGCATTCATAGGGTGTTCAGGGATTCAGGTGTTCGATCGACGGGCAAGGGCAAAGCAGGCCAGCCTGAGAGTCGGCACGGAGCGCGACCCCCACAGAGAGTTTGCCCAGACGAGAGGCTCCCCCTGTATGCCGCTAGGGACTCGCTTGGGGTTAGACTGCACAGGGTTGGACTGCGCAGAGTTAGACTGTGCTGCGTCCTGTGCTGCGTCCTGTGCTGCGTCCTGCGCTGCGTCCTAGGCTGGGTTCAGTTCATGTAGGGATAGGGAGTCGCCAAGGGCGGGAGCACCGGCACACCGGGGGGCGGAGCCGGGGCACTGACGGGGACGTAGGCGGGGGCAGCGGTGGGGGTGGAGTAGTTAGGGGTGGAGTAGGGCGGGAGGGAGTAGTTAGGGGCGGAGTAGTTAGGTGTAGCGTAGTTGGGGGTAGAGACTGGGCGCGATTGGGCGATTTGGTTCAAGCTCAGGGGAGAAATAGCCGCATAGGCGCTTTCATGCTGGAATTTCAGGCGCAAATCTCGCTGCTGCCGGTCCAAGTCGTAGCGCAACAGCACACTGACCCGAATATCCGTATTAGACCAGTTGAAGTTATAGCCCATTTTGGTCGCCACTTCATCCAGGCGCAGGCTTTCCAAGGGCAGTTCCACCGAACCCGCCCCATTTTCCAGTAATCGCGCCCCTAGGGTCGTATAAATGTAGGTCCAGCCCCGTTTCCCCTTTTCACGGACATAGAACTGATAAACCACGTTGGCATAGCGGGTTTCGGGCTTTTCTAAAACCACCAGTTGAAACAGTAGCTCTGGGTCGGGGGAGTCCGTCAGGCGCGACCACCGTAGCTCTGCATTCCAACCCTGATTGGCGATCGGCTGGTTCACTACAGGCTGGTTCACTACGGGCTGAACTGGCGTAATCGGCGGGGTAACCGGGTTAGGCATGACCGGGGAATTGACCGGAGTCCCGATCGGGGGGACACCGCCCGTACCAGGGAAACCCGACTGTGAGCTTGCTAAGCGCATAACCAGCCCGATCGCGTCGGTTCGATAGACCCAAGTCTGAATATCATCGGCTAGGGTCACCTGCCAGCCTGAGACCTGAGCCTGCGCACAGAGTTCATTGGCCATTCCTAGGCCGAGGCAACTATCGGACCAAGTCGCTGGGGTTGCACTGGCAACACGGAACGCATAGGTGGGCCGTCCGGTGGTGTAAGCGTGCTGTTGCAGCAGAGCATTGGCGATAGAGGCCGGAAGTTGGTTATTTTGGGCCAGGGTGAGGGTAGGCTGGAGATTAAGGGGAGGCGGTGCGGGTAGGGAATCTTGGGCCGTGGCTTGGGTTGCAGTGGCGGCAACCGGCCCCAGGGACGACAGCAGCAGGGGGACAATCTTCATGGGTAATCCAGCCAATTCAGCAGGGGGGTAGCGATCGGGCAAGGATGCTCTGTCTATCAGGATAACAGGTTGGTTTGGGTTACTGGTGTAAAGTTTCGTGGGAAAAGGTCGGGAGCGATACTGCAACACGCTCCAGCGATAAGGCTGAACCCGTCCCAGCTCACGTCCAGAATTTATACCCCATTCGCCGGAAAGAACAAGCGATTAAGCTGAACCCCCTTGGGGAGTTGCTACGGGTATTCCCCAGGGAAAAGCCTCCCATGATAGGGCACGATCGCCGACGGCCACGATCGCCCAGGGTAGAAATCGCCTAGGGTAGAAAAGGCAGACGATCGAATTGAATTTGCAACAACGAACAGTCATCCACAAAATTGGGCTTGTTCACTTGGCGCAGAATTGATTCAGGCACCCAATTTAAGCCAACTTGACCCTCTTGGGTATCAAAATCCTGCACCAGCCCTAGGAATTGCTCGATTCCATAGCTTTCTCCCTTATCGGCGAGGGATTCCAGCTCTTCTCCCGAATCCGCTAGCTCGTACAGACCATCGCTAAAAATATATAAACTGCTGCCCGGTTGGATGGTGCAGGTGATCGATCGAAACTCCCCCATGTCCAGAATGCCGATGGGGAGGCCCGTGGAGGGCAGGAGTTTCAGGGTGTCGCGGTGGAGCAGGGCCGCAGGGGGGTGACCGGCATTGCTGTAGGTGAGCTGTTGGGTGCGGCGATCGAAAATGCCATACCAAAGGGTGACGTACTGGTCATGGTGATCCTCCATTTGGAAGCTTTCATTCAAAAGCCGCAGCATTTGGCTAGGATTGCAAATATCAACAGTATTATTGGACAGGGAAAAGGATTTAATGTAATTCTGCAAGGAAACCGAGAAAAGAGCGGCCCGCAAACCATGGCCAGCGGTATCCATTAAGTAAAACCGGAGCCGATGTTCATCCAGCCAGTGATAGTCAAAAAAATCTCCCCCCAACTGCTTGGAGGGTAAAAAGTAGGATTGAATCTGAACCCCATGGCGATCGGCAGTGTTAGCAGTAGGCAGGAGGGAACACACATAGTCTGCGGCTTCTGTGAGTTCAGTTTCCAGTAGTTTCTTCTGATCTTCCAGATTTTGGGCTAATAGCTTCAGATCCTGGGTGGATTGGTACAGCCGCAGCCCCGCCCGCACCCGTGCCCGCAGTTCCGAGGCATTGACGGGCTTAGAGAGAAATTCATCGGCCCCCATGTCTAGCCCCTGGATGCGATCGGCCACCTCTTCCCGCGCTGTCAGCAAAATAAAAAAGGTACTAGCAAAGGCTGGATGACTTTTGATATAGTGACAAACCTCTAATCCTGTCATTCCTGGCATCATCCAGTCACAGACAATGAGCGCAGGCTGAATGGTCTCCATGAGTTCGATCGCTTCTTCACCGCTAGAGGCTTTGTGGATGGAGTAACCTTCTTGCTTCAACACCATGACCACAAAGGACAGCATGGTGCGATCGTCATCAATGACGAGGACGGTGGGGGGAATGACAGTCACGGCAATGGGCAGGGGGGGTGAGGTGGAAAAGCTAGCGTTTATGGTTCAAGCCTTAGAAAAGAGACGACAGGAACACAGAGGGCGGGAGTTGGTCGCCGGTCGGCCCAGCGCGGGGGCGTTGTGGCACCAAGGGGAAGAAACCTTAGTGAATTTCAGTGGCAATGACTACCTAGGGCTGGCCCACCATCCGGCAGTGGTGGCGGGTGCCCAAGCCTATCTCAACCGCTACGGGGCTGGGGCAACGGCTTCTCGCCTGGTGACGGGGACGCTGGAGATTCACCAAGCCCTAGAACAGCGCCTCGCCGCAGCCTGTGGCTATGAAGCGGCCCTACTGTTCAATACGGGCTTCCAAGCCAATGCGACGGTGCTAGGCACGTTAGTCGATCGGCAGTCCTTAGTCTTGGCCGATCGTCAGGTTCACCGGAGTGTCATCCAAGGGCTTCAGGCCAGCCGCGCCCCGTTTCAGCGGTTTCGCCACAACGATCTCAATCATCTTGAAGCGTTATTGCTGCACCACAGGCGGCTGGGAACGCAACGGGTTGTGATTGTGACTGAAACGGTTTTTAGCATGGATGGAGATCAAGCGGATGTTGCCGCTTTGGTGTCCCTTGCAGATCGCCACGGGGCTATCCTCTACCTAGATGATGCCCACGGATTTGGGGTTATGGGGCAAAATGGCATGGGTTTAGCCGCCCACCAGCCCGGTATTGATGTGGTGGTGGCTACCTTTGGCAAAGCCTTTGGCGCATTTGGGGCCGTTGTCATGGGGTCGCAATTACTGCGAGACTACTTAATCAATCACTGCCCTGGACTAATTTACACCACGGCACTGCCCCCTGCGGTAATTGGGGCGATCGGGGCAGCGCTGGATCTGATGCCCCATCTAGACCCCCAACGGCAGCGCTTACAGGCCCAAGCGGCAACCCTGCGCCAACGCCTTCAGGCCCAGGGCTGGGATACGGCGGCTTCCAGTTCCCAGATTGTGCCGGTGGTGGTGGGTCGGGACGATCAGACGCTGGATTTGGCGGCCCATTTGCGACGATCGGGGCTATTGGCGATCGCCATTCGTCCGCCCACGGTGCCCCAGGGAACAGCCCGCCTCCGCCTTGCCCTCTCCAGCGCCCACGAGCCGGAACACTACGATCGGCTGCTGACCGCCCTAGGGTCTTGGCCCCAGCTTCATTGCCCTTAGGGGAGATGAGGATAGGATGCATCCCACTCTAGAAAAATATCGGTAGGGGTCGTGCCCCCGTGCCGACCCTCTGGGGACCAAAACCGGGGCAACCACAGGGGGATTGCCCCTACCCAATCGGTTAACTCATCAAAGTGGGATGCTCCCTGAGAATATTTGGAAACTCACGCTAAGTCGCTGCAATTCCTGGAATATCCCCCTCGGTCCCCCCCTTCTCAAAGCTTCTCTTGTCCCCCCCTTCTAAAGGGGGGCTAGGGGGGATTCCATCCTGACACGCCCTGATTGCCACCCCTGTTATTGCCACCCCTGTTTATGACTGCTGTAGCCCCCGATCGCCGCATTATTGTCCCCCTGGATGTTCCCAGCTTGGAGCAGGCTCAAGCCTTGGTGGAAAAGCTGCCCGATGTTCGCTTTTGGAAAGTGGGGCTGGAGCTATTTGTGGCGGGGGGAGCGCCGATCGTGGCCTTGCTCAAAGAGCGCCACTGTCGGGTTTTCTTGGATCTGAAATTCCATGACATTCCCAACACCATGGCCGGAGCCTGTGCCGCAGCGGCCACCTACGGCGTAGATTTGCTCACGGTCCACGCCCCCGCCGGTCGGGAAGCCCTCCAAGCCGCCCAAGCCGCCGCCGATCGATCGGCCCAAGCCGCCGGACATCCCAGCCCCTGCCTCCTGGCCGTGACCCTCCTCACCAGCCTCAACTCCCGCCATTTAGCCTTTGATCTAAAGGTTTCGCTGGATCCTTGGGACTATGTGCAGCAGATGGCCCTGTTGGCCCAGGACAGCGGCATTGGTGGGGTGGTGTGCTCCCCCCAGGAAATTGCAGCGGTGCGCCAAGTGTGTCCCTCCCCGTTTACGATCGTCTGTCCCGGTGTCCGTCCTGCGGGATCCCAAAGCGGCGATCAACAGCGCACCCTCACCCCCGCCGCTGCCATTCAAGCCGGAGCCGACTATCTGGTCATCGGTCGCCCCATTACCCAAGCGCCCGATCCCGCAGCGGCCTTTGCCGAAATCTGCGAAGAGGTGCGATCGGCCCTCGCTGCCTAACCCTGGCCACCGAGGGGAGATTGCCGAACTCCTAGGGCAGGAGAGTATAGTGGATCTGTTGGGTTTTCCCTGGCTTGCTATGGCTTCTGCTT
>JBMTWK010000170.1:0-6791 GCA_049452395.1 Prochlorothrix sp.
CTAAAGTGGGATGCTCCCGTCAACAACAGGTCCGTCAACGACTATCCCGATCTTTTTAGGCACATTGGTAGGACAAGCGTACTGACTTACGTTGCGCCTCGCCCAAGACGGACAGCCCCCCTCTTGATTCCCTGATTTTTATGATCCCCACGCCTCTATCCCTCTATACAACCGACGGCGTTCGTTTGGATGCGGACTGCTACCGCCCTGCCTATTGCGATCCTGAGCAGCCGCTACCCGTCCTGCTGATGCGCCAGCCCTACGGACGATCGATCGCCTCCACCGTCGTCTATGCCCACCCCGCTTGGTACGCAGCCCAGGGCTATATGGTCATCATCCAAGATGTGCGGGGGCGGGGAACCTCTGAAGGGGAGTTTCGGCTTTTTGTCCATGAAGAAGCCGACGGACTGGAAACGATCGCCTGGGCCGCCCAACTGACCGGCAGCAATGGCCGGGTGGGCATGTATGGCTTCTCCTACCAGGGCATGACCCAGCTTTATGGCGCTAAAGCCCCTGCGTTGGTGACCCTCGCTCCAGCCATGGTGGGCTATGACCTCTATGGGGACTGGGCCTATGAAGGGGGGGCATTTTTATGGCAGTTAAATTTGGCTTGGGCGATTCAGTTGGCCGCAGAGACAGCACGGCAGCAGGGAGATGAGGCAAAGTTTCTGCGACTGGCCCAAGCGGCCCAAAATCTTCCCCTGACGGGGGATGTTCCCCTGGAACCCTCCCTCCTGCGGGAGTTAGCGCCCACATCCTTCTATTGGGACTGGCTGAACCACCCCAATCCCGAAGACGACTACTGGGCTACCCTCAAGCCAAACTTGGCAGAGGTCACCCTACCCATGCTGCACATTGGCGGCTGGTTTGATCCCTATCTACGCGGCACCCTCAACCTCTACCGAGAGCAGAAAAGCCGCAGTTCTCAGCCCCAGCAGCTTTGGCTAGGCCCCTGGGGACATCTGCCCTGGGGGCGACGGGTGGGAGCAGTGGATTTGGGGCCAGAGGCGGTTAGCCCGATCGATCGGGTTCAGGTGCAATGGTTCAACTACTGGCTCAAGGGACAGGGGCCAGATCCCCAGGAAGAAGCCTCGGTCCATTGGTTTGAAATGGGGGGACGGGGCTGGCGCAAGGGCGATCTGTGGCCTCGGATTTTGGGGAATCAGCCCGGTTCGCGCAAAGTGTTCACCGAGGGCGGCTCCCAGGAGTTTCAACTCTATTACTGTCAGGGCGATGGCTTGGGAACCACGGTCGGCGGGCAGTTATCTGACGCAGTGGGCCAACAGGCTGTACCCACCCTCACCCCCGATCTCCTGGTGCAGGATCCCTGGCGGCCCGTTCCGGCGCGGGGGGGGCATAGTGCGCTACCCAGTGGCAGCTTCGATCGCACGGATCTTGACGATCGGGGCGATGTCGCCACCTACACCAGCAACCGCCTCACCCAGGATCGGGTCATTTTTGGCCAAGCTCAGATCGCCATCCAATGCAGCAGTTCCGCCCCCAGTTTTGACCTCTGTGCCGTGCTGTCCGTGGTGCGGCCCGGTGGCATCTTCAACTTCAGCCAGGGCTACCAACGGGTAACCGGCGTTACCACAGGCACCCGTCAAACGGTCCAAATCACCCTCCAAGCCACGGGGCAGCGGATCAACGCGGGCGAAAGTCTGCGGCTCAGCTTGAGTACGACCTGCTATCCCGCCCATGGGATCAATCCCGGCACCGGGGAAAATCCCGATCGGGCCAAACGGTTTGCGGCCCAAGTGGTGACCGTGGCGATCGAAACCGCAACGGTCATCTTTCCCCTAGCCCATTAGCCTACTCTTCTAGATAGCCCAAGTCCCGTAAACGCTGCTGGACCTCAGGATCATCAAACCCTGGAGCACGTACAGTCGATGCTGACTCTAAGGCCGTGCCTGAGGCCGCACCATAGCGATCGCCAAAGGCCAGCAAGCAGTCCTGCAAGACCTCCACGTTTTCCGGCAAGATATCCCGCAAATTCAAGCTTTCCGTTGGATCCTGGGTGACATCGTACAGTTCCAGCGCTTGGACATTCGCTTCCGATCGCCCGGTTTCAATCAGCTTGTGGGGACCGGCCCAAACCGCACGACGCGGCTGATCGCAGGCCCGATCGTGGATAAGCTGGGGTTGGCGCTTGCGGAGCAGGTTGATGACATTTTGGGGCGGGACGGCTTCGGAGAAAACCGGATCAAAAACAGGGGCGATCGACGGCGCGGGGTGACCAGACGGGCTAGAACTGCCAGAATGACCGGCATTAGCCGAGGGAACCGCAGGGGCAGCATTGCCAGGAGTAGCGGAGGGAACTGAATGGGCTACGGGAATTTCTGTTGCGGTTTCGATCGTAGCTGCGATCGTAGCTTCGGTAACAGCCTCGGTAACAGCCCCGGTCGTAGCTTCGGTAATAGCCTCGGTAACAGCCCCGGTCGTAGCTTCGGTAACAGCCTCGGTAACAGCCCCGGTCGTAGCTTCGGTAACAACTTCAGTCGCAGATCCGGTAACAGCCGCAGCAGAAGCCGCGATCGGCACCGCAGAGGGGCACAGGCTCAGAGCAGCTTCTTCGGGACGGGCAATTTGGGCCGCACTCAGAACCGTATGGAACAGGCGACGGGTGGAAACCGTTTCATTCACCACCGCTCCCGGCTCCAAACCGCCCTGGGGATCGCGAATAATCAGCGGCACTTGGACCAGTTCGTTATACACCGAGAGGGAATGGCCAATAAACTGCTTTTCACCCAGGTGTTCGCCATGATCCGAGCAAATAATCACCAAAGTATGCTCTAAAACGCCGCTTTCCTCTAACTTGCGGAAGAAGATCCCCAACTGCTCATCCTGGTGCGCCACCTCCGCATCGTACATGCCATCCAAGGTCGCCTTCTGGGGTTCGTCCAAGGCTCCCGCCAACGGGGCCAGCCAGCCATAGACATCGCTGTTAAAGTTGCGCAAATAGCGCTGCGCCGCTGGATCCTCCAGCACATGGGGCGCAAACCGAGCCACATAGGAACGGGGGGGATGGTAGGGCATGTGCACCCCCATCAGGTTAATAAAGGCAAAAACCGGCTGATCTGGGGGCAAGGTTTGACGATCGATCTGGCGATCGATCAACAACCGAGCCGCATCACTCAAGGACTTCGCCGTATTGCCCTTAAAGCTAATGGCCGTCTGCCACAGGGGCACCATCAGCGGCGTAAACGACAGGGACAGCAGCAGCTCCGATCGGGCAAAGGCATCCTGCACCCGCCCCAACAGCGTCGCTAAGCAGCGCTTAAAAAACTGGCGATAGCGCCCCATCAGCCCCGGATTGCGCCCTGCCTGGTTGGGCCGATCGGTCAGCAAGCCGCTGTAGTTCAGAAAGCTATCAAACCCCCGCCGCAGCCCATTATTGATAATGCCCACCAGGGGATTGTTGCAAAACCCTGCCGTAAAGTAGCCCCCCGCTTGGAGCCGTTCCGCCAAAGTTGTCTGCTCCGGCGGCAGCACTGAATAGGACTGCAAAACTTGATGCTCGGAGGGATAGCGGCCCGTGAACATAGAAGCATGGGACGGAATTGTCCATTGGGCAGCGGCGATCGCCCGGTTAAAGCGAGTGGCTCCCTGGGCAAAGCGATCGAGATTGGGAGAAGTGGGCTTGGTGTAGCCATAGCAAGAGAGGCGATCGACCCGTTGGGTATCCAGCACCAAAAACAGGATATTGGGCCGCTGACCCGCAAGGGGGCGATCGGGGGCCGATCGATCAACGGGGTCCGCCGGAGGCAAGGCAACAGAAGAGGAATGGGAATCCGAGAGGGGGGGCACAGCAGTCACAGGTAAAGCGGTTGTGAAACAGTGAGGGGCAAGTCAGGAGAATTGGAGAGGAGCCTTTCGCGTTGGACCCGACAGGCGCGGTCCAGGGGAGCCTTTGGGGTCGGACAGGCTCCGAGTCCGTTACTTTTCGCCCCAGGGAGAGGATCCCAAAGGCAGAGAACTGGCAGCAAGGCACAGCAGCCCGGTTACAGCAGCCCGGTTATAGCAGCCGGATTCAAGCGAGTCAGGTTCAACCCGTTGGCCAAACTAAAGAGAAACAGCAGGAAACGAAATGTTGCAATTCCCTAACCGTATCCTAAGGGGGGATGCGCCTTTCCCCCAACCCCTAGTTCTAGGGTTCAGGCTTAGCCTTAGCCCTGGTTTAGTGTAAGGTTGACCTAATAAACCTTGGCAGGATGCCATGACTCAGACTTCTTTTCCCCATGTTGATCTTCGGCATTTCACCACAGGTAGCACGGTGGAAGTGGCCCGATTTATTGGCCATTTTGGCCGCGCCTTGGAGCGAGTTGGCTTCGTTGCCATTGATAACGCCGGGGTTGATCCCCTGTTGGTGAAGCAGGTTTATCAAGCAGCCCAGGACTTTTTTGCCCTGCCAGAGGCTGTCAAGCAGCAATATTACGTCAAGGAACTACAGGGACAGCGAGGCTATACTCCCTTAGGCCAAGAACACGCTAAGGATCAAAAACTGCCCGATCTTAAGGAATTCTGGCACATGGGGCCAGAACTCACCTCAGATCACAGTCAGTCCTACGTTTACCCTGAGAATATTTGGCCCCAGGAGATTCCCCAATTTCAGCCGCTGCTGACGCAACTGTATAAAGACCTCACCCTCTGTAGCCGGGTGCTTTTGGAAGCCTGCGCTCTTTACATTGGGGAACCTCGCCATCTACTGCGGAATCTGACCCACGATGGCAACACAATCCTGCGCGTCCTCCATTATCCCCAAATGGCAGAGCCTTTAGTGCCGGGATCACTGCGGGCGGCTCCCCATGAAGACATTAACTTGATTACGTTGCTGTGCGAAGCCAGTCAACCGGGGCTAGAACTTCAGCGCAGAGATGGCACTTGGCAAACGATTCACTTGCAACCAGGCCAGGTTCTCTGTAATGCGGGAGATATGCTGCAATGGCTTACCAATGGTCTGTTTCGCAGCACGACGCACCGCGTTGTTAACATCGGTTTGGAAGACTCCCCCCGCTTTTCCCTGCCTTATTTTGTCCACCCCCGTCCCCAGGTGGATCTCACTCCCCTAGCAAGCTGTGTGGCGAAAAGCGGCGGTCAAGTAAGATTTCCTCCCATTACGGCCCAAGCCTACCTCAAACAACGCCTCAATGAAATTGGCTTGTAAGCCTATTGGCCCGATCGACGTAGGGGCAGGTTTCCGCCACAATCTCGAACCTTAACCGCAAAATCAACCAAACCTGCCCTTTTGTGCCTAATTGGGTAGGGGCAAACCCCCCGTGGTTGCCCCGGTTTTGGTCCCAAGAGGGTCGGCACGGGGGCACGACCCCTACAGAGATTCTGCCAAGTAGGGGCAGGTTTCTGCAAAAATCTTGGATTCTAACTGCAAAATCAACTAAATCTGCCCTTTTATGCCTAATTGGGTAGGGACAAACCCCCCGTAGTTGCCCTGGGTTTGGTCCCAAGAGGGTCGGCACGGGGGCACGACCCCTACAGAGATTCTGCCAAGTAGGGGCAGTTTTCTGCAACAATCTTGGATTCTAACCGCAAAATCAACCAAAAATGCCCTTTTATGCCTAATTGGGTAGGGACAACCCCCCCCTGGTTACCCCGGTTTTGGTCCCAAGAGGGGAGCCAAAATCCCCACAAAAGAGGGCGGGTTTGGTAGATCTGGGGGCGAAAGGCGGAAATTTGGGCGAAAACCTGCCCCTACGAGTTTGGGGTAAAACTAGCCCGTAACTGGCCACAGGCTGCATCTGCATCCAATCCCCGCGAATAACGGACACTAACGGCGATGCGGTGCTGCTTGAGGGTGTCCATAAAGGCTTCGATGCTGGCCCGATCGGGGCGTTGATAATCCGCCTCAGAAATGGGGTTATAGGGGATTAAGTTGACGTGGCTCTGGAAACCGCGCAAATGCTGGGCCAGTTCCTGGGCATGGTGGGGCCGATCGTTGACGTTGGCCAGCAGAATATACTCAAAAGTTACCCGCCGATGGGTTAGCCGCACATAGTCGCGACACTCTTCCAGTAAAGCCCCTAGAGGATAGGCTTCTGCACTGGGGATGAGGTCTTGGCGCACTTTTTGGTTAGAGGCATGGAGACTGACGGCGAGGGTGAATTGCAGCGATCGATCGCCCACCTGCCCCGTTTCCGCAAGTCGCCGAATTTGGCCCGGAATCCCCACCGTAGACACCGTGATCGATCGCTGGCCAATGCCCACCTCCTGATTCAGCACCCGAATCGCCTCCAGCACCTGCTCCCGGTTCAGCAGCGGCTCCCCCATGCCCATAAAAACAATATTGCTCACCCGCTGACCAAAATCCTCCTGGACTGTCAGCACCTGATCGACAATTTCATGGGCCTGCAAGCTGCGCTGTAGCCCCCCCTTACCCGTCGCGCAAAACAGACAGCCCATGGGACAACCCACTTGGGAGGAAACACAAACCGTCAGGCGTTTATCGCTGGGAATCCCGACGGTTTCAATAATTTGGCCATCCTGAAGCTTGAGCAAATATTTAATCGTGCCATCCTGAGCTACAGCGCGATGGTGCAAGCTCGATCGGCCAATTTCCACATCAGTCAGGGCCGATCGCCACTGCTTCGGCAGCACAGTAATATCCGCTAAACTCCGCGCTCCCCGCTCATAGATCCATTGATAAATCTGCTTGCCCCGATAGGCGGGTTGGCCCTGGGCTTCGGCCCATTGGGTCAGTTCGGGTAGGGATTGGCCAAGGAGAGGGGTTGCCATGGTGATTGCGATCGTGAAAATGCCAGTTGAGCCAGTTTAGTCAC
>JBMTWK010000171.1:0-6786 GCA_049452395.1 Prochlorothrix sp.
AAATCTGGATCTTTGTCAAGTACATTTTATACATAATTAGTGCGATACCCCTGCACCATGACCCACGTTTTTCGGTTTTTTCTACGATCGGCCCAGGGACTGTCGCGCAATGTAGCCTTCTGTTCCCTGGGCTGGGGCAGTTGGGTTGCGATCGCAGGAATCCCCGGTGTACTCCCCGCCATGGCCCAAGAAGCTCCAGCCCCGATCGTCCGCTCCTCGTTGCTCACACCGCTGCCCAGTCTCGCACCATCACCCCACTTCACAGCACGGCCCACCCTCGCAGCGTTACCAAATCCCGCAACTTCACAAAACTCCGCAGCGCTATCCCCAGATCGCACCCATAACCCCCTCCTAGCCCAAGCTGTCCCCTTGTTGGCACAGGAATCTCAGCCCAAAATCACCCTCAAAGTAGGAGTCAACCAGGTTTATCCCTTCGTCTTTCTCCAGGACGATCGCACCTTCGGTTTCAGCATCGATCTATGGGAAAACCTTGCCCTAGAAATGGGGGTAGAGACCCAGTTTGTCCCCTATGAGTCCGTCGCCGATTTGCTGAATGGGGTACGGGCCGGGGAAGTTGACCTAGCCATTGCAGGCATCTCCGTCACAGCCAAACGGGAAACCGAAGGTCTAGACTTTTCTTACCCGATGTACCACGGTGGCCTCCAGATCCTCACAACTATACAAGCGCTGTCTCCCCTCGATCGGCTCCTCAGTGTCCTAGGGGGAGAAGCAACCTTAGTCGCTGTGGGTCAGGTGCTAGGCAGTAGCCTGTTGGTGGGCTTCTTGGTCTGGCTGTTTGAACATAAACACAACGCAGCTTTTCCCCCAGACCCCATGAACGGCATTGGCCAAGGGATTTGGTTTGCAGTCGTGACCCTAGGCACCTTTGGCTATGGCGATGTGACCCCGATGGGGTTGCCCGGTCGGATTGTGGCTGTTCTCTGGATGGCCATGAGCTTTTTTATTGTGGGGGACTTCATTGGGGCCATGTCGGCCAACCACCGCATGACCACGGCCATCAATGGGATTGAGGATCTCTACGGGCACAATGTGGCAGTGGTGCGGGGAACTACCGCAGAGGGGTTTATGCAGCAAAAGCCCGTCAACATGGTGCTCCAACCCAACACAGAGGCATCCCTGGAAGCTCTCCGCCAAGGACAAGTTCTCGCCATTGTTTTGGACTATCCCACCGCCCACTACCTCACCCAGTTAGACTCCAGCCTGGTCCTAGCAGGCAACATGCTCAACCAAGAACTCTATGCCATTGCCGTTGCAGAGGATCAAGATGAGTTGCTGGAGGGGATTAACCTGGCTTTGTTGCGGCTCCATGAGCGGGATGTGTGGACCGATATTAACCGACGCTGGTTTCAGGTGCAGGAGAAAGACTAACGGGATACCCTCAGGGGGGCCAGACAGCAGCCCGTCCCGAAAAACTGGCCCTAGGACTGACGGCACTGACCCGGACGTGATCCCTTTTCGTGATTGATTTGCGTGATCCAAAGGTTAGGGATTTGCGGTAGGCTTATTTTGCATTGAATCTTAAAGATTATTTAAAATGATCGCCGTAGTAGACCCTCCCGCGTCCCCAGGCGTGAACGCAACTCCCCCCGCTGAGGCAGTTTCCCCAATCGCCCCCGCGATCGAGATGCCCATTCCCGTCGAACGTATCCAAGGCTTATTGCCCCACCGCTACCCCTTTGCCCTCGTCGATCGCATCATTGACTTGGTGCCGGGGAAGCAAGCCACGGGCTTGAAAAATGTCACCTTTAACGAACCCCAGTTCCAAGGTCATTTTCCCGGTCGCCCCCTCATGCCGGGAGTGCTGATTGTGGAAGCCATGGCCCAAGTCGGGGGAGTGATTCTGGCGGGAATGCCGGAAATGGGCGAGGATGTTCTCTTTGTATTTGCGGGCATTGACAAAGTGCGCTTCCGGCGGCCTGTGGTCCCTGGCGATCAGCTTATTATTACCTCTGAACTGCTCACCCTTAAACGCAAACGTTTCGGTAAACTGCACTCTGTCGCCAAAGTCGGCGGTGTGGTCGCTGCCGAAGGTGAATTAATGTTTTCATTGATGGAGTAGTTCCCTGTGGCCCAGATTCATCCCACTGCTATAGTTCACCCTGGGGCCACGATCGATCCCAGTGTGACCATTGGCCCCTACAGTGTTATTGGCGAACGGGTTTCCATTGGTCCCGACACAGTGATTGCAGCCCATGTCGTCATCGATGGCCACACAGAGATCGGGGCCAGAAACCATATCTTTCCAGGGGCAACCCTAGGACTAGAACCCCAAGACTTGAAATATAACGGGGCAGACAGTCTCGTGAGGATTGGGGATGACAATACATTGCGGGAATATGTGACCGTCAACCGGGCAACGGGGGCCGGGGAAGTGACCACGATCGGCAACCATAATTTGCTGATGGCCTACGTCCATGTGGCCCATAACTGTGTGCTAGCCGACAACATTGTCATTGCCAATAGCGTTGCCCTTGCCGGTCATGTGGAAATTGAGTCCCGCGCCGTCATTGGGGGAGTCCTGGGAGTCCACCAGTTTGTCCACATTGGTCAAATGGCGATGCTGGGGGGAATGAGCCGCATCGATCGCGATGTTCCGCCTTTTATGATGGTGGAAGGTAGCCCATCGCGGGTTCGCGCCCTCAATCAAGTGGGACTAAAGCGGGCGGGCCTCCTAGACCAAAACAATGGCCAAGTTTTCCAAGCCCTGAAAAAAGCCTACCGGCTCCTTTATCGCTCCCAAATGCCCTTGGTCAGCGCCCTAGAAGCCCTAGAGCCGCTCCTGGACATCGAACCCGTTGCCCACCTCCACCAGTTCCTTAAAGCCTCTTCCCAAAATCCCCAGCGCCGGGGACCGATCCCAGGCCGTTAAGGGCTAGGTCCCACCGCAGCAGCGACCATAACCATGAAATATCGGGTGTTTATTAGTACGGGGGAGGTTTCAGGGGATCTTCAGGGGGCAAGGCTGGTGACGGCGCTGCGGGCTGAGGCCCAACGCCGATCGCTGGATCTGGAGATCCTGGCCCTCGGTGGCGATCGCATGGCCGCTGCGGGGGCAACCCTCGTGGACAATACCATTGCCCTTGGCTCCGTGGGGATTTTAGAGGCACTGGCCTATCTTTGGCCCTCCTGGAAAATTCAGCAACGGGCCAAGTCACTCCTGCGGCAACAGCCCCCGGATGTGGTGGTTTTAATCGACTACATGGGGCCAAATCTGTCCTTAGGGCGATTTTTGCGCCGTTTTCTGCCCCAAACTCCCCTGCTCTACTACATTGCACCCCAGGAATGGGTCTGGTCCTTTGGTCAGTCCCGCAGTAGTGCCATTGCCGATCTACCCGATGAGATTTTGGCGATTTTTCCGGGGGAAGCCCAGTATTACCAGGATTTAGGCGCAAAAGTGCGCTGGATGGGCCATCCTCTGCTGGATACCGTAGCCCAGCGGCCCGATCGCGCTACAGCACGGGAACAGCTAGGCATTCCCCCATCGCAAACCACGATCGCCCTGCTCCCCGCTTCCCGCACCCAGGAACTGAAGTATCTGCTGCCGGTAATGCTAGAAGCCGCCCAGCACATTCAGGCCCAAATCCCCACAGCCCACTTTTGGGTTCCCGTTTCCCAACCCGCCTTCGCCGCCCCCCTCAAAGCCGCCCTCGATCGCTGCCCCATTGCCGCAACCGTCTGGGATGGGGACAATACTCTGCTCTTTGCCGCCGCTGACTTGGCCATTACCAAATCCGGCACCGTTAACCTAGAACTGGCCCTCCAACAGGTGCCCCAGGTAGTGATTTACCGCGTCAGCGCTTTCACAGCCTGGATCGCCCAGCATATTCTCCGCTTTTCGATTCCCTTTGCCTCCCCTCCCAACCTGGTCCTTAATCGGAAGGTCGTGCCGGAATTCATCCAGGATGCAGCCACACCCGATCGCATCAGCCAAGCCGCCCTCGCCATTCTTCAAAATCCCCAGTGCCACAGCCAAATGATGGCAGATTACCAAGCCCTACAAACGGCCCTAGGGGAACCGGGGGTCTGCGATCGGGTTGCCCAAGTCATTTTGGACTCTCTACACACCCCAACAAGCTAAGCAACCCGATCGGGTTCAGTAAAGACAATCCCCCCATACTTGCCCTGGTTTAGACCAATGATGGTAGGGGCAATCCCCCCGTGGTTGCCCTGGTTTTAGCGGTAGGGGCAAACCCCCCGTGGTTGCCCTGGTTTCAGCGGTAGAGACAATCCCCCCGTGGTTGCCCTGGTTTAGACCAATGATGGTAGGGGCAATCCCCCCGTGGTTGCCCAGATTTTGTCGCGAAGAGGGTCGGCACGGGGGCACGACCCCTACCAAAATTCTGGGTTTTAATTTATCGCAAAGAGGGGAGCTACGAAGGCACGACCCCGACCAATCTGACTGCTTATAATAAAGAGGCCACTCCCCACCCCAGCGCCGCCATGCACATCGCCCTAGACCTCAGCCCCCTCCTCACCCTCAGCCGCACCGACTTCCACAAACTCTGTGCCGCCAACCCCGATCGCAAACTGGAACGTAGCCCCGAAGGAACCCTCATCGTCATGGCCCCGACTGGCGGAGAAACTGGACGACACAATGCACGGCTCAACGCCAAACTCTACCAATGGAACGAAAGTCGCGAGACTGGGGAAGTTTTTGACTCCTCCACTGGGTTTGCTTTGCCCAAGGGCGGCGATCGATCGCCCGATGTCTCCTGGATTCCCCTGGAAAAATGGCAAGCCCTCACCCCCGAACAACGGCGAGGATTTTTGCCCCTTTGCCCCGATTTTGTCATTGAATTGCTCTCCCCCTCCGACTCCTGGACCCAAGGACAAGCCAAACTGGAAGAATACCTCGCCAACGGCTGTCGGCTGGGCTGGCTCCTGGACCCCAAAAACAAACGGGTAGCCATTTACCGCGCCGATCGGCCCGTGGAAATCCTCACAGCCCCCGCAACCCTCTCCGGAGAAGCCGTATTACCCGGTTTTGAACTAGATTTAGCCTTCCTCTGGCAAAACTAGCCCCCACGATCGGAGCATCCTGAGACAGCCGCAGAAACAGCGGGCTAGACTTTACCGGGTTATCCTGTCGCTTTTCTGGAATACCGTTAGGCTAGTACAGCAGGGCAAAATTCCCACCCCCTTTCCAGTGCGGGCATCTTGCCCGCGTCGTGAGCGAGACGCTCACACTAAGGGGTACAAAACTTATGCCTTGGTCTACTAGGCTATACATATCCTATTCACCACACTAGTCCATGGGGAACCCAAGCCTTGAGCCATTTACGGATAACTGGAGTTACATCAAAACCGAACTCAATTGGCTAGAGCGGCTTTTGATGGTTGCCGTGGGCCAGCAGCGTCGAGATTGGCAGGAAACAGCAGGATTTGCCCAAAATCAGCGAGATCAGGTCACCCGGCATTGGTGGAAAGGAGTCATCAGCCTCAACCAAAACCCCAATTACGACGAAAAACGCCCCACCCCACCCCCCAACGGCGAAGCCCAGGGCTATCAACAGCAACTAACCCAGCGCATCCAAGGCAGTCGTCAAAAGGGAGTTATCCTCAGTCTGCCCAGCCTCCAGGAGCGGCTTCAGCTTACGCCCTTTGAGAAGAACTTGGTTCTGATGGGACTGGCTCCGGAGGTCAACCGCCGCTATATCAAGCTATTCAACTATCTCCAGGGGGAAGAGCGCGATCGGCCCCTCGTAGACTTAGCCCTCAAATTACTCTGCCGCAACGATCAAGACTGGCAATCCGCCCGATCGCGCCTGACTACGGCTAGCCCCCTTGTCCAACGCGGTTTACTGCAATTTCTCGGTTCCGCCCATCAGCCCCTGCTGCTACGTGGCCTGTATTTGCCGGAGCATTTTGTTAATTTCCTGCTCACCCACCAGATTCAAGCCGAACAACTAGAGCAATTCTTGGGGGTCAACCCCAATCCCAATCCCCTGCCAGCACCGCCGCTCTCTCCCGGCACCGCCCAGCGCTCCGTTCAAATTCCCCCCCCCAGTCCCAATCTCCCTAATCCCAATCTCCCTAACCCCAATCTTTCCAACCCAACACGCTCCACACCCCCCTATAATTCTCCCCCCCGCTCCCCCGCCCAAGGGGATCCCTGGCTCCCGGTGGTGCTTCCCCTCACCCTCCACCAAAGCCTGAAAACCCTCGGCCAACGCTATACCCAAGGCCATGGCCAATCCCTTACCCCGGCGATCGGCTCCCCAAGCAGCACCCCGATCGGCGATGTTCTGCTGTGGACCGGCCCCAGTGGCACCGGCAAAACCTTCGCGGCCCAGACTTTAGCGGTAGTCCTAGGGGCGAACCTTTGCCAAGTGGACCTGCTGACCCATGGGGCCGATCGTACCCTGGTGCTGCTGGAAGAACTAACCCTACAACCGCCCCTGATTTTGGTCCTGGAACCGGCTCCGCTGTGGTTAGGCTGGCGCGGGGCGATCGCCAGCGCTCCCCTCCAAGCCCTGCTCAAACAGCGCTGTCAACAGGGACTCTTAACCATTTTTGAGGGGCAGCGATCCTTTCCCCCAGCCTGGATTTGGAAACCCTGGATCCAGCAATCCTGGACCTTTCCCCGCCCCGATGCTGCGGCCCGTGAACGCATCTGGCAGCAGAGCTTTCCCTTTACCGTTGCCCTCGATCCAGCCCTGCCTTGGCCCCAAGTCGCCCAGCGCTGGGAACTGACGGGGGGTGATATTGCGGAAATTGCCCGATCGGCCCAAACCCTAGCCCAGAGTCGCGGCGGCATTGCCATTA
>JBMTWK010000172.1:0-6731 GCA_049452395.1 Prochlorothrix sp.
GGGGAGCCACGGGGGCGCGACCCCTACCGGGATTCTTCTAAAGTGGGATGCTCCCCCTCGTCCCCGGGCCTCTTCTCCCACAGGGGTAGAAAGGGAGTAAGCGTTTTCAAAGTCCCTCGCCCGCGCTGGGAGAGGGATTTAGGGTGAGGGGCTGGGGAGATGTAGCCCTAGGCGTGGAAACTCGGCGGCTCCGTTGGTGTGGCCGATCGGGGCTGGTCTATTTTGGGGCTAGGAATCTAGGAAATAGGTGAGTTCCATCGCTAATCAAAACGTTTTGATTACTGTAAATTTGGGCGATCGGCTTGGGCGATCGGCGGGGAGTTTTTTTAAGAGCACCTAGGGTTAAGGCCCAAGCTTCAGGGGTAACGGCACCCAACAAAAAGCCCCCTTCCTGGGTCAAGAAGAGGGCAGTCGAGCAGAGGGCAGTCTAGAGGGGTTCATCCCACTTTGGACGGGCTGAGGCTCCTCCCACAAGATTCTCTACTGTGGGATAGCCGGACCGGCTGTCCTTTTGCAAAAGTGAGAGGCACCCTGCGCCAAAGTGGGGCAACCTAGTCGCGGGAGAGTTCCATGACGATGCGGAGGATGTACCAGAAGAGGAGGGCGAGGGAGGCAAAGAGTTGCAACGAGGCGGCGACGTGTTGATCGACGGCGTAGTGGTGCATGACGTTGGAGGTGTCGTAGAGAATGGCCCCCGCCGCAAAGATCACCATAAAGAAGGCGAAGATCAGGCCCAGGTTAAAGCCAAAGAGCAGGCTTGCAATAATCAAACCCAGGGCAATAAAGCCCCCGATCGTGAGGATACTGCTTAAAAAGGAGAAGTCTTTTTGGGTCGTGACGACCACCGCCGTTAAACCGACAAACATCATCCCGGTCAACAGCGCCGCTGTGGGTAACACATTGGCCCCTATCAGGGATGCCAACAGGATCATGGGGGAGAAAATAACCGCCTCGGCAACGACGTACAGCGCCAGTCCCATATATTGGACTTCGACGGAACTGTTAGCGGCAAAGGTACGGGCCATCCAACCCAGCAGGGCAAAGCCTCCCAGGATTAACAACCACGTAAAGCGGCTGCCCGAAATGGCGGTGAGCATTCCCTGGGCAAAGCCGGAGGTGATTAAGGCCGACTCAATTAAGACAAAGGCACCCACGGCCCCAGCGAGGTGGGTATAGGTGCGGCGGATAAAACGGGCACGATCGCTCGCGCGGGCGTGAGCAACTGCAATCATCGATCGACTCCTAAATAGCAATAGTGGAGATCTGGAATAGTAGAGATCTGGAACAGCGGGAGCATCTCACGGGGGAACAATCCCCGGATCGGGTAGTCTGCCAACGTGAGAGTGTCCCTGATCTATCCTGATCTATAAAGAAGGGCAATAAAGCGGGGCAATGGGGTTTAGCTTGCTCGGTGACCCAACAGCCCAGCAGCATTGGGATTGTTCGGTGGGTTCTGGCCTGGGACTTCCTCAACTGGGGAAGCTGCCAAGCTCAACCGCTTGGGGGACAAGCCTTGGGCCGGTCCCGTGCCGCAACCGTGAGATAGACCCCATGGAATGGTTCCAGTTTAGCTTGTCCCTCTTGAACTGGGATTTGGGTCAAATCCAAAAATTGCCCGCAACTTCCCAAGTTTCGCCTATCCTAGTAGAGGGGTTGAGGACAGGGAGAATTTGGGCAAACTCAGCCCTATGCCACCCTCGATCGGCGATGTCTCTTCCCCCCCCCAGCAGCATCCCACTAACTGACGCAACCCTGTAACTTCCACCGCTCCGATCGCCCCATCTCTTCCTCCATCAATTACCCAACCATGGCCATTTCCCGCAGCAAGCTTGTCATTGGCGCAACCACAGTGATGGTTGCCACTGTTACTCTCACCGGAGCCGGAATTCATTGGTCCAAGGGTCAAGCCTTTTTCCAGGAGAGTCCCAAGGAGCTAATTGACGAGGTTTGGCAGATTATCGATCGCACCTATGTGGATGCCACCTTTAACCAGGTGGACTGGCGGGCAGTGCGGACGGAGTACCTGGGCAAGACCTACAACAGCCAGGAAGATGCCTACCAGGCGGTGCGGGATATGCTGGAGCAACTGGACGATCCCTATACGCGCTTCATGGATCCCCAGGAATACAAAGATATGCAAATCGACACCTCCGGGGAGCTAACGGGGGTGGGCATTCAACTGAGTCAGGATGAGGAAACTGATGAGCTAGTCGTCGTTTCTCCCATTGAAGATACTCCGGCCTTTGAGGCCGGGATTGAGTCCCAGGACGTGATTATCAAAATTGATGGTCAGTCTACGGAGGGGATGGATGTGAACGATGCGGTGCAGCTTATTCGCGGCCCGATCGGCTCCAAAATTACCCTCACCATTCGCCGGGGCGATCAAGAACTGGAATTCCCCATTACCCGCGCCCGCATTGAAATCCACCCTGTGCGCTATGAGTACCGCGCCAGCGACACCAAGGATCCGATCGGCTACATCCGCCTCACCCAGTTCAGTGCCAATGCTGCCGAAGAGATGCGGGAGGCCATTGAGGATCTGGAAAAACAAGGGATTGCGGGCTATGTTTTGGATCTGCGATCGAACCCCGGTGGCTTGCTCTACGCCAGTATTGAAATTGCGCGGATGTGGATGGATGAGGGCACGATCGTCTCGACGGTCGATCGCAAGGGTCTTGTCGATGAAGAAAAGGCCAATAACCGTGCCCTGACGGATCTGCCCTTGGTGATTTTGGTGGATGGGGGATCGGCCAGTGCGAGCGAGATTCTGTCCGGTGCGCTCCAGGATAACGATCGGGCGGTGTTGGTGGGGACGCAAACCTTTGGTAAGGGGCTAGTGCAGTCGGTGCGGCCTGTGGGGGCTGGGGCCGGTTTGGCGGTGACGATCGCCAAGTACCTGACCCCCAGCGGGCGAGACATTAATAAGGAAGGCATTGCCCCCGATGAGGTTTTGGAACTCTCGGAAGAAGAGCGGGAGTTTCTGGGCCAGAACCGCGACGCGATCGGCACGCCAGAGGATCCGCAATACCGTAAGGCCCTCGATCGGCTGGAGGAGCAAATCGCCAAGGCGGGCCGCACGGCCACGAATTAATGGAGCTTGGGCGGGAAGACCCTGGCCCTGGGCGGGAAGACCCCGCCCCTACATGAATGACCTTGGGTGGGAAGACCCTGCCCCTACCTTAACTTTGCGTATGTCTTTGACTTCGACCACCGATCGCGGCTACCTGCTCACTGAACAAACCAACCCCGCTAGCCAAACCCTAGACCAGCTTTCCAGCTTGGAGCTAGTGGACCTGTTTAACCAGGAGGATGCCAAGGTTTTGACGGCGATCGCCGCTGCACGGGAAGACTTGGCGGCGACGATCGATCGCACGGCTGCTGCCCTCAGCCAGGGGGGTCGTCTGTTGTATGTGGGGGCGGGGACCAGTGGGGGCGTGGGGGGGCTGGCTGCGGCGGGATGTCCCCCCACTTTTTGTACGCCGCCGGAGTTGGTCCAGGCGATTATTGCGGGGGGGGAGTCGGCTTTGGTGCGCAGTTCCGAGGGGCTGGAGGATCGGCGCGAGGATGGAGCGGCGGCGGTGATCGATCGGGGCGTAACGGCGGCGGATGTGGTGGTGGGGATTACGGCGGGGGGAACAACGCCCTATGTCCATGGTGCGTTGAGCCAAGCCAAGACCCTCGGCGCAACGACGGTGTTTATGGCCTGTGTTCCCCGTGAGCAGTTCCCGGTGACGACGGATTTGGATATTCGCTTGATTGTGGGGCCGGAGATTTTGGCCGGGTCTACGCGGCTCAAGGCGGGGACGGTGACGAAGTTGGCCCTGAATATTCTCTCGACGGGGACGATGGTGAAGCTGGGCAAGGTTTACGGCAACCGCATGGTGGATGTGGCGGTGACGAATACGAAGCTGGAGGACCGGGCGGTGCGGATTTTGCGGGATTTGACGGGGCTGGACCGATCGGCGGCGGCGGATTTGTTGGAACGGAGCGGGCGATCGGTCAAGGTTGCCTTAGTGATGCAGGAGTGCGAGGTCGATCGGCCCACGGCCCAAGCTTTGCTCCAACGCCACAAGGGCCAACTGCGCCAAGCTCTGGCGGGATCTTAGCCCCAATCCCCTGGGCCGGGTGCATCCTACTTTAGACGAATATCGGTAGGGGTCGTGCCCCCGTGCCGACCCTCTTCGCGCCAAACTGGGGCAACCACGGGGGGATTGCCCCTACCCAAAAACCGGGGCAACCACGGGGGGATTGCCCCTACCCAAAAACCGGGGCAACCACGGGGGGATTGCCCCTACCAGGTCGTTGAAATCACTAAAGTGGGATGCCTCCCTGCAATGATGGAATACGCATCATGCAATACGCCCGATCGACCCTGGGCAACGGCGATTACAGATCCATGAAGGTTTTCTTCTTTTTCTTTTTCTTGGGGGTGGTAGACAAGGCAGGAGCGGGTTGGGCGGCAGGACGGGAGCTTGGGGTAAATCCGATCGGATTCCCCCCTTCCTGGATTTTCTTGGCGAGCAGTCGGGCTTTCAGTTGCCGATCGGCTTCTTCTCGCTCCGCCTCAGACTTAAAGCACCACCACCAGGCCATCACATCATGGACCGTCTCAAATTCTTTCCGCTCCCAGTCGTCCTCTAGCTTTTGCCGCCGCTCTGCTTCGCTTCGGGTCAGGGCCGTGCGAAAGTCTTGGAGTCTCACCAGCATGGGGTCAATTAAGTCCTGTGCATAGGCTTGTTTCACTTCCGCCATCGCCAGTTCGGGCGCAACGTCATGGATCACGAGGGCGGCGACGCTGTAAAGATAGTTGTCACCGTTTGCCGCTGGATCCTGAAGCAGGGCTTTACAGAGATCAATCACATCCTCTTTCTCGATCTGCCCGAACAGCATCAGGTATTGGATGGCTTCTAGGGCTGCTACCCGTGCATAGTCGTTGGCCTCCGGGTTCCAGACCAGTGCTTTTAGCCCCTCCCAAGACCCAGGATAGGTTTTGACAAAGATCGCACAGAGATCTTCGGTGAGGGTGTCGTTCCAGAGGAGGTCTACGAGGTCAGCGGGACCGCTGGAGAGGTCGAGCAGCAGGGGGTGGGCTTGGGGTTCCTGAAAGACGGCTAGCAGGTAAGCGGCGTAGTAATGCCCAAAGTACCGGGGGTATTCTACGTAGGTGCCGATTTTATCGCGCACTTTTTCTAAAAGCCGCAGTAAATGGGGGGTAATCTCCTCAGGAATGGCCATGGCCGCGTCTACGGCTTCATGTTGGTAGACGACTTTGTGCTGTTCTAGGGCGGCGAGGATTTCTTCAAGGGGCATAGGGTTGGGGGGGGCTGAAGGGGGGCAAAGCTGTGGAGGATACCGCTGGGGTTGTGGGGGGGGCGGGAAGGATTGGCTCAGAAGCTTATCCCAATAGTCTAGGCCAGAGCCAAGTCGATCTCAAAAGATCACAAACTGGCTTGCCGGAGCAACCCGATCGCGCCCCCCAGCCCCTACTGTGAGGGAGAGTGGGGCATAATGACAGTGATGTTTTCTGTTGCAGTGACTCCGGGAGGGTGGCCAATTATGCTGTTGGAAGCGGGAATTGCAGAGGTGATTGGGTTGGCAGGGGCTGCGCTGCTGAGGGGGGTTGGCGGGGCGATCGGCAAAGGATGTCTGGAAATGCTACGGGAACCGCAATGGGGCAGAGATGCTCTGGTTCAGGATCAGGCCAAGGCAACAGAATTAGCGATGAATCCAGAGCTGTTGCGACAATTTATGGAAAAACACGACGGCTTGATCGCGCTACAGGCGGAACAGAATGCCCTCAAGCAGGAAGAGTTGACCCTAGCGGCGAAGTCGGGGGCGTTGAGCTTGGCCATGACTCAAAGGCTGGGGGAGGCTCAGTTGGATTTGGGCTGGCGGACTTTGGAGCAGCAGGGGCAGATCGAGACGGCGAAGCTCCAGCAGCAGCGGCAGTTGGCGGAAGAGGCGCGGGCGTTGCAGATTTGGCTCCAGGGCCAGAGTTTGCAGGTGCAGCAGCGGCAACACCAGGAAAGCTTGGATTTCCAGCGCCAAGCCCAGCAGATCCAAATCGAGGCGGATTGGCAACTAAACAGTTTGGCGACGATTCTCAGTGCGGAAACGTTGCGGACGTTGCCGATCGATCGCCTCCAATTCGTCGCAGCCCTGATGAAGGTGAGCGATGATTGCCCGGACTATTTCCGCCATACCTTGGGGGGGATGGCCAAGAGTGAGATGCGGATCTTTCAGCGCCAGCTTCGGGGTAAGAAGCTGGATTTTTATCCGCAGTTTTTCAAGAGTGAAGACGTATTTGATACGGATATTGAGCAGTTGCGGCGCATTATCCCCAACCATCGGGTGATTGCGGGTTTTAGCGCGGTGTTGCAGGGTCGGGCTTATTTTCACTACACGCTCTGGGGCAGTGAGATGGCGCGGAGTTTGGACTATCACTTTGATCAGGGGGTGAATTGGGGGGATTGGATGGTGCTGTTGCGGCGGGAGGCGACCCAACAGGGGCAGGAGTTGCCGGAAGGGCAGTTGCAGGAGTTGGTGGGCCGGGGGCTGGTGGCGTTGCAGAAGCTGTTTGCCTGCTATTTGGCGGATCTCTATGCCTTGGTGGATGGGGCGGATCCCTATGTGACGCTGACGATCGATCAGGTGTTTGATCAGCCGGTGGAGCCGCTGCTGTGGCCCTATCGCTTTGGGCTGGAGGAGGAGCTAAGGCAGTTGCAGGGGGC
>JBMTWK010000173.1:0-6685 GCA_049452395.1 Prochlorothrix sp.
TTACGTTCTTTATGCCTGGAAATACTGGCCTAATCCGCAGAAGAAACCGGGGTTCAATCGGTGACTGCCTTAAAGTTGGAGAATCTGGTCCGCACTGGCTTGACCGGATAAATAGGCACCGTGAACCGTCGCCGGATACTCGACACTGGTCGCCTCCCCCGCAAAAAAGACCCGATCGCCCACGGGAGCTGCCAAATCTGCGCGGGTTTGCTCCGTTATGCCCACCACCGGACTGGAATAGGAGCAGCGGGCAAAGGGATCCGAAAACCAGCGCGTCATCTGCACATCCACCGGATCCGGCACCGATCGACCATAGAGCCGCCGCAGAGTTTGCAACGCTTGGTCTACCACCTGCTCTTGCGATCGGGTTTCCAATTCCTGGGCAAAGCGCCCCATATTAAACGCCATTAACACCGGCTGTCCCGTCGATCGGGCCAAATTCAGCCACACCGCAAACTCCAACGCCGTCTCCGGGATATAGCTAATCCAATCCGCCGCCTCCTGCCAAAAAACCGACGGAAACCGCAAACAGAGCTTATTCAACACCCCCACCCCCAACGCCTGAATCGCCGCAGTCTTCGCCGCAGGCAGAGGCGGATCAAACTGCACCGTGCCCTGTTTCAAAACCCCGATCGGCAGCGTCACCACCACCCGATCGGCCTCAAACGTCCCCGAACTCGCCGTGACCGTCACCCCCCCCTCGCCCCCATAGCTCACCGCCGTCACCGTCTCCCCTAGGCGAATATCCAGCCCCTGGGCCAAATACTCCACCAGAGCCACGTAACCCTGGGGAAAAAGCACATCTTCCCCCCCAAACCCATCGCCCTCGCTCTCATACCAAGCCGACAGCCGATCGGCATTGGTCGCCCAGTCCTGTTCCAGCAAAAAATGGGCCGTAAACGCCAAACGCTTGCGGTCCACTGCGGAGAGTGACTCCCCTTCAAAGTAGCGAGCAATCGCTTGCTCAACGGAGATATCCTCATCTAAATCCCAAGACTCGGCAATAGCATCGGTAATATCCGCCTCAAAGGTCTCAATTTGCTCCCAGTCCCGATCGCCCAGCAACCGCCCCTGGGCATCATACAGCGGCCACTCCTCTGAATTAGTCACCTGTCGGGGTGCTCGGATGGCATCGGCGATCGCACTCAGGGGATTGCCCTGCTCCCCATGGATCCACGACGCACCCAGATCGATCGGCACCTGCTCCCACTGCCGACTCGTCCAAACCCGCCCCCCAATGCGATCGCGCCCCTCCAGCACCGTCACCCGATAGCCCGCCTCCTGCAACTGCCGCGCCGCTGCAATCCCCGCCATCCCCGCCCCAATGACTAAAATCGTTTCCGATCGATCGGATCCAGCAGTTTCTGCACTGGATTGCGATGATTTGGCCTGACAGCTTGCCAACCGCGTCAAAACAGCAGTTAGCGCCAGCAGTTGTAAAAAATGACGACGGTGTAGTGGGCGGTGCATCGGATCCAGTCACCTCGGATGACGTTATATCGGATTACGTTACCTCAGATCACAACAAAACCGCTGCAAAACACCTAACCAGAAAATTTACCCTGGGCACAAAAACCGCACCCCCACACCGTTTTAAGGTCCGTAGGGATCAGGAAACCTGACCCTCTTCCCAATTCCCGGAGCATGGGCACGAAAACCGCACCCCTACCCTGGCAACCCACAGCAGCATCCGGATTCGGTCGTAGACACGTTTCAGAACCTGATAGGATTAGGGGTTGCTGAGTGCAATCACCAGTGACATAACCTTTCGAGCGCTTATCCCCTGTGCGTCTGTCTCCCGCCCCCACCTCCCCCCTCAACCCCAAGTCTTGGCCCTTTGACCTGCGGCACCTCCCGCCCACAGCCCATCTGGTTGGCGGCATTGTTCGGGATGCTCTGCTTCAGCGCCAGGGAGATTACCTAGACCTAGATATTGTGCTGCCAACGGCCTCCGTAGAAACGGCCCAAGCCTTGGCCAAACATTACCGGGCGGGGTTTGTGGTGCTAGATGCGAAGCGCCACATTGCGCGGGTAGTGTTCGATCGCGCCACCGTTGACTTTGCCCTGCAAGAAGGCCATGACCTAGAAACAGACCTAGGGCGGCGGGACTTTACCATTAATGCGATCGCCTACAACCCCCACAGCCAGACCCTGATCGACCCCCTCAACGGCTACCACGACCTGCGGGCACAGCGCCTGCGCATGATCAGCCCCCACAACCTCCGAGAAGACCCCCTGCGCCTGTTGCGGGCCTATCGCCAAGCCGCCCAACTCCAGTTTGCGATCGATCCCGCCACCATCCAAACCATCACCACCCTCGCCCCCAAACTGGCCCAAATCGCCGCCGAGCGCGTCCAAAGCGAACTCAACGCCCTGCTCCAGCACCCCCAAGGTGTCCCCTGGCTCCAAGCCGCATGGCAAGCCGGTCTCTTCCAAAGTTGGCTCCCCAGCCTAGACGACGCGGCGATCGCCCACCTCGGCCAACTGGACCACGGCGCAAAAGCCCTGATGGACCACTGGCCCGAACTCATCCCCAGCTTTCAGCATCCCGTCCCCCTCACCCGCAAGGAAAGCAGCCCCCGCACCGGCCTCGCCCTCGCCAAGCTCACAACAGTGCTGTCCACTGACAGCGATCGGGCCGAAAAGGAATGGCAAACCCTCAAGGGCAGTCGGGCCGAAATTCGTGCCGTGGGCCTGCTACGGCGATTGCAACCCCAGCTTCAACCCAGCACCAACCCCACCCTCTCCATTCGCCAGCAATATTTGCTGTTTCAGGCTGCTCAAGGCTTATTTCCCATCCTCGCGCTGCTAGCCCTGACGGAACCGGGACAGGGCTGCTTTTGCCAGGATTTACGGGGCATTTTGGCGGCTCAGGTCGCCCAGCACGATCGCAGCCGATCGCAGGAGCAACCCCAAAACCAGGGATCCAACCCCCAGGGCAAGCAGCACCCCCCAACGGGCCCCGACCCCGACGGACGATCGGGCATTTTTAGGCTGATCGATCGCTTCGTCAACCCCCAGGATCCCGTCGCCCACCTCAAACCCCTCATCACGGGCCAAGACCTGATCCAAACCCTTCAACTTAAACCCGGTCCCCACATTGGCCACCTGCTCACGGAATTACACATTGCTCAAGCCGAAGGCCGGGTCACCTCTGCGGCAGCAGCCCTAGCCTTAGCGGAGGACTGGAGCCGATCGGAGCCAGAGCCGTCTTAAACATGACTGTACTGGTGCCAGCGCAGGGCCAAATCCTGGGCCAAAACCCGCCCATCCGGCGCTAAACAGTACAGACGACAGGGCCGCCCTCGCCCCTGGGGCTGTTCCCAACGGCTTTGAATCACGCCCTTTGCCAATAAAAACTCTAAAACCGTCCGTAAAACATGCTCTGACAAGCGATAGCTCGGATATTGCTGCTCTAGTTGCCGCATCATCATTACACTGGAGCTTTCCCCCTCCAGCAAAATCGCGAGAACATAGGCCGTCGCTAACTCCTTAGACAGATATTGGGGCGGTGGTTCCTCAAAAAAGTCATATATATCTTGAAAATTCATATTTCATCTAGCCTAGCGTTGATTTATTCCCAGCCTCTAAGACTAACCTCAATTTTTGCCCTAAAATTCATCGCCGCACAGGTCAGCAACCCGCACTACACAGTAGGCTGACAGATGCCCCAAGGGGCTTATAGGACTGAGCAACCCTACCCTTAAAAAGCATAGAAGAGGCAGACTGAAGACGGAAGGGAACAACACCCCGTTTTTCTAAGTCTTGGTTCTGTCTTTGCCCCACGGCCCATACTGCGTAATTTCACGCATTTTCTGAGTTCCCATCAATAACCAATACGGCAATTAACCGAATAGATCATCAAAATCTCTTACAAAAAGAGCGTATTCTACACTGGCAGCGGTCTAGGCCCAATTTATCCCAACCCAATTTATCCCAACCCAATTTATCCCGACCCAATTTATCCCAGCCCAATTTATCCCGGCCCAATTTATCCTAGCCCAATTTATCCCGGCCTCATTCAGCCAGGGGCACAAAGCCGCAACGATCGCCCCTGGGGCCGCAAACTCCAGGGATCAATCCCTTGGCGATCGGCCAGCACATAGCCCAGCGCCTCCCAATAGGACTCCACCACCACCGCCGAAATCCCCAAAGCCGACGGCGGCACCGCTAAAGCCGTTGTATTTTCCCGCACTGCGATGATTGTCTTGCCCTGGCTCGCCCAATGTAACGTTGCCGCACCGCCACAGGCCGACTCCGGCACAATCACCACATCCACATCCGCCCCCGTGAACGCAGCAGAGGGTAGGGGTTGCGCTGCCGGGAGAGCATGGTAGCGGGGGGCGCGGCTGAGGCCCACCAACACGCAGGGCAAAAAGGTATGGCCCAATTCTTCCGCCGCCGATCGGGGCGAGAGATCCGGGTCTAGGGGCAGCGGGGCCAAGGCTGGGGCATGGGCACAGGGGATTCCCAGCGATCGCACCAAAAAATGGCTAATCACCGCCTCTGCTCCGGCGATCGGGTCTACCCCTTGGCCTTGGCGATAGTTCTGAAGCAGCGGGCTATCCGGCTCCTCATCGGGAAAACGGGCCACCACCGCGATCGCCTCGGCCCCCGCCTCCGTCACCAATTTTTCCGCCGCCCGCAGCAAACTATCCAGCGGCTCGATCGTGCCCCAAGAAGCCCCCGTCTCGCTCAAATTCAGCCGCACCGACAAAGGCCGATCGGTCACCCCATAGTCCGTCAAGGTCAACCCCAAAGTCGCACGGGCCGCTTCCGCCGCCTGGAGATGGCGCAACCGCAGTTCTGGCTCGATCGCCCCATCCAACAGCAAACCCACCCGATTTTGCCGCACTGGCTCCAACGCCAAACGCCCCGCCGCAAACTGATCCAGGGCATAGCCCTCCACATAGACAGCATTGGCGATCGGCCAATAGAGTTGGGCACCGTTAAGGACGTTGGGGTGGGTAATCAGGCGATCGACCGCCCCCGCCAAGGCACGGGCCACCGGCAACGCATCGCCAGCATAGCCCCCGATCGCGCAACCAATCCCCGTCGGGACCAGCAAAACAGCCGTATAGGGACGATCGGGCAAAGCCATGGCGAATACTTTAATAAAAAACTAACTGAGCAATTCAATAGCGCATTTAGCGGCACAGCGAGGGTAGGGGTCGTGACGCTGGAGCGTCGGGGGAAGCAACAACACTATTGCAGCACCACCGCCTCGATCGTCAGATCTTGGGTTTCGGCATCCACCGCCGTAATCGCCCAGCGCAGCAGCTCCCCCCGGTCCTGAAGCGCCGCCTCAATTTGGGCGATCGTAGCCCCAACCGTCACCCCAGTCGCCGCCGATCGGGGCAGCGTCAGCGTCACCCACTGGGTTTTCAGGGCAGAAGCACTCAGAGACCGGTGCGAGGACACTGCGGCATTCATCGCTACTGTGCCCCAAATTGCTTTTGATAGACCGTATCTTCCTTCTCCGTCTCAATCTTCAGGTCCGCGCGGGGATAGGCCACACATAGCAACGCATAGCCCTGCGCTTGCAGGTCCGGACTCACGCCCATGCCATCTCCCTGCTCCACACAGCCGTCTTGATAGTTCAAAATCTGACCCGCACAGGTGGTACAAACCCCCGCCGTACAGGATTTGGGCATGGCTAGCCCTGCGGCTTCGGCTGCCTCTAAAATAGTCTGGTCATCGGGCACCTGGAGGGTGTGGGTTTGGCCTTGGTGCAACAGTTCAACGGTATAGGTCTTAGCCATTGTCTTCAGAAATTGGGTTCCAAAATTGTGCTCAAATGTGCTCAAAATAGAGAAAAGGGGCCAGATTGGGTTTGCTTGCCTTAGACTCTAGACTTAGACTCTAAAACATAGAGTTTAGGCAGATCTCAAAGGTTAACCCAGCGTTTCACCCAGCATTGCATTGTCCCACAAGACCCGTCGCCTCCGATGCCTTGACGCGATTCTTTACCCACTGCAAGGCCAGACCCCCGATCGATCGCCGACTTAATCACCTGCTACGACCCCGATCGACCCCCCAAATTTCTCTTCTTCTGGGGCCATACTGCCCCCGCCCCAGGGGCGATCGGTCCCCACGTCCTCAGCCAGTGGTATCCCGCCCCCTTCACCGTAGACAACACCCTCTACCCCACCGCAGAACACTTTATGATGGCGGGCAAGGCGCAGCTTTTTGGCGATCTGGCCAGCTTAGCCGCCATTTTAGCCGCCGATCACCCCCATGCCGCCAAGAAACTGGGGCGATCGGTCCAGGGCTTTCGATCGGAGGTCTGGGACAAGGCCCGGTTTGAGCTAGTCATCGCCGCCAATATCGCAAAATTTGGCCAAAATCCAGAACTAGGCGACTATTTACGCCAAACAGAACAGCGGGTCTTAGTAGAAGCCAGCCCACGGGATGCCATTTGGGGCATTGGTCTCGCTGCGGAAGAAGCCCGCGATCGGCCCCCCCACACCTGGCCGGGATTAAATTTACTAGGCTTTGCCCTCATGGAAACCCGATCTCGCCTCTCCTTCAACTCCTAGCCAACCCTAAAAGGCTATTTGGACCCCCACGCTGAGCCGCTACAAACCCTACCCCCCTCTGGGAGTGCCGATTTGCAATCGGCTTTTCTACTTTCCCCCTTCTAAAAATCAACTTTTCTACTTTCCCCCCCTTCTAAAGAAGAGCT
>JBMTWK010000174.1:0-6623 GCA_049452395.1 Prochlorothrix sp.
TCCCCGCCTCTTCCAACAAATGACCCAAGTGCCAGTCATTGGCTACTTACCCCCCCAGATCGAGGCGATGCAACCCCCAGATCAGGCGGCTGTTGCGGCTCAGTTGAACCTAGAGCGCCTATGGGCCTAGGCTTACCGCATTGGCTGACCCCGGCTCGATCGACCCCCGATCCAGCCCCCCTTCGATCGGCCCCCGTTTCTCCCCCGTGGTGGGTTGCGGTGGGATCTGCCCAGGGCTGGCAGCACCAGCAGGAGGCCATTACCTGGCAGGACGATCGGGTGGCGATCGCGGCTCCCCACTATGCCCTCAGTCCCAACCAACGGTTTGTCGTGACGGGAGCAGTAGATAAGCTCCAATCTGGTGATCCTTCGGCCTACGATCGGGAGATTTCCGCGACTTTAGAACAAATTGCAGCATTATGGCAGCGATCGGGCTTTGAGGGTTTAGCCAGCCTCACGGGACAGTTTGCCCTCGCCCTTTGGGACCGGGACCAGCAGGATCTTTGGGCGATTCGGGATCCCGTGGGGGCCTATCCCCTCTACTACACCTCCCAAGGCGCGACCCGCTGGATTGCCCCCCGCCTTGCCACCCTGCGGCGCTACCATGCTGGGGATCTCAATCCCGTGGCGCTGCGGGACTATCTGTGCTGTGCCTTTGTGCCGGGGGAACAGACCCTGTGGGCCGAGGTGTGCAAGGTGCGACCAGGGACAGGGGTGCAGGTGCTGAGTCGGAAGGTTCAGATCTATTGGCGGGTTCAGGAGCAGATTGCAGAGGCCGATCGGCCCCTGGACTGGCATGGGCAACGGCTGCGATCGCAGCTTGAAACCGTTGTGCAGGAGATGTTGCCGATCGATCGGCCCGTGGGCGTTTCCCTCTCCGGCGGCCTCGACTCCAGTTGCATCACCGCCCTAGTCGCCCGCTACCACTCCCGCCCAGTTCACACCTACTCCATCCACTTTGGCGAGGCTTTACCCCACGAATTAGCCTTTTCCAGCCAAGTCGCCCAGCAATACAGCACCCAGCACCATATCCTAGAGATTTCCCCCAAAACCCTCTGGCAGCGGCTCCCGGAAACCATGGCCCAGTTCGATGAGCCGATCGGCGACCCCCTAACGGTGCCCAACAAAATCATAGCCGAAGCCGCCCAAGCAGACGTAGGCGTAATCCTCAACGGATAAGGGGGCGATCCTTGCTTTGGAGGGCCAAAAAATCAACCCATGCTGCTGGATACGCTCTATAGCGCCACCCAATCCCAGGACGATGCCGCAGCACTTCACCAGTACAAAATCCAAGCCTATTTGCGATCGTTCCAAAAATGCGCCGATGACCTATCCCAACTGCTCAAACCTGAGATCTTAACGCAAATCTCAGAAAAAGAGTCCTGTTTTGGCCCAGATCTCCAAAACCCTAGTTTTAGCTATCTGAATCGTCTTATGCTTTTGAATATCCACTTCAAAGGCGCAGATCACATCCTCACAAAGGTGAATAATCTCACCCAGAGTGTTGGACTGGTGGGCCGATCGCCCCTCTTTGACCCCCGCATCGTTGCCCTCAGCATGACCATTCCCCCCGCCTACAAACTGGCAGGCGCGACGGAAAAAGCAGTTCTTAAAGCCGCTGTTGCGGATATTTTACCCGACAGCATCCTCAATCGGCCCAAAAGCGGGATGCTAGTCCCCGTCCAGTATGGATTTCGTCACCAGTGGCGCAGATCCGCCACAGCCCTCTTGCTCAGTCCCAGAGCACGCATTGGCGACTATCTCGATCGTCGCTGCATCCGCCAATGGCTCACCTACCAAGGCGATCCCACCCATCGCTACGGGGTCAAGCTCTGGCTCCTCGCAACCTTGGAATACTGGCTACAAGCCCAGGGTTAGCCCCCCTATCCCCCTGATTCGGGCGACAAAACGCTGGGAGCCTCCCACTATGGAAGAACCTGGATAGGGGTCGTGCCCCTGTGGCTCCCCTCTTCGGTCCAAAACCAGGGCAACCACGGGGGGATTGCCCCTACCCAGCCGGTTCAATCGCTAAGGTGGGATGGACCCGGATCTTAAGCCCCTCTCCCTGGGGAAGAGGGGTTGGGGTGAGGGGCGACCAACCTTCTATCGAACTTGCGTTAATCAGCAGCTTCTAGACTTCCTTAAAGGGATCAAGGGGTTCTGCCCCGATCGCCGTTAAAAGCTCTAGATCCCGCTGGCGATCGGGATTATCCGTCGTCAGGAGCTTATCGCCATAGAACATCGAATTCGCTCCCGCCATAAAGCAAAGAATTTGGGCCTCCCGCGACAAACTCCGGCGACCCGCACTGAGGCGAACCCGTGCCTTGGGCATGGTAATCCGAGCCACTGCACACATCCGCACCAACTCCAGGGGATCAACTGGTTCTTGATCGGCTAAGGGCGTGCCCGGAATGGCCACCAGGGTATTAATCGGGACACTTTCCGGGTGGGGGTCAAGATTAGCCAGAATTTGCAGCATTTCTGCCCGATCGCCCCAACTTTCCCCCAGTCCAATAATGCCACCACAGCACACCGTTAACCCCGCTTCCCGAACATTGGCTAGGGTTTGGAGCCGATCGGCATAGGTCCGCGTGGTAATGATTTCGCCGTAATGTTCCGGGCTAGTATCCAAATTATGGTTATAGGCCGTTAAACCTGCCGTTGCAAGCCGCTCAGCTTGGTGGGGCTTCAGCATCCCCGCCGTTACACAAGCTTCCAGCCCCAGTCCTTTCACGCCCTGCACCATCTCCAACATCGCCTCAAAGGCTGGCCCATCGGGAATCTCCCGCCACGCCCATCCCATACAAAAGCGAGTGGCCCCCTGCTCCTTAGCCGCCTGGGCTTGGCTCAACACTTCACTCACCCCCAAGGTTGGCTCCTTGCCCACACTGGTCTCATAATGGGCGGATTGGGGACAGTAGGCGCAGTTTTCCGCACAGCCTCCCGTTTTGACGCTCAGGAGCGTCGCCAATTGGATTTGGTTGCCGGGATTATAACGGCGGTGGAGGGTTTGGGCTTGGTGCAACAGGTCCAAGAGGGGCAACGCAAGCAGGGCGCGAATTTCAGAGATCGTCCAGTTGTGGCGAATGTCGGCATCGGGGCGATCGTCCGGGGTGCGATCGGATTCAGGACGATCGGGACTAGCATGATCAGAACCAACACCATCGGAATCAGCACCATGGGCTAAATTCGCAGATTGAGGCGGGGTCTGAGGTTGGATTTGGGGCGTGGCAGTGGAAACAGGCATGGGGAACCGAGATAGACAGAGATAGGGATAAAAATTATACCAAATTCGGCAGAGGGAGACGTTACCAACCCAGCACAGCCCCAGCCCCCACAGCCCATCCGCTATGATGAATTCAGCCAGATTCATCCCTTCCTGCACCTGATTCTGCCCCCCTGCCCTATGTCCGACGCGGTTACCCTGCAAGATATTTACGAAATTTTCCAGCGCTCCCAAGCCGAGGCCGATCGCCGCTTTGCGGAACTCACGGCCCAACTGGCCCAGTCCAAGGCGGAGACCGATCACCGCTTTGCGGAACTCACGGCCCAACTGGCCCAGTCCAGGGCGGAGACCGATCGCCGCTTTGCGGAACTCACGGCCCAGATGGCCCAATCCCGTGCCGAGGCCGATCGCCGCGCTGCCGAGGCCGATCGCCGTGCTGAGCAACGGGCTGCCGAGGCCGATCGACGTGCTGAGCAACGGGCTGCCGCAGCAGAAGAGCGCCTTGCCCGCACCGAAGCCATTGCCGCCCAAGCCAACCAAGCCGTCAGCGCCCTCAGTAGCCGCTGGGGTGCCTTTGTGGAAAATCTAGTCGCTCCCGCTGCGTTGCGCCTCTTCCAAGAGCAAGGCTTTGCCGTCCAAGAAGTCTATCAGCGGGTGAAATCCGAACGGGGATCCCAAAATCTAGAAATTGATATTTTGGTGGTGGATGACACCGTTGCCGTCGCCATTGAAGTCAAATCGCGCCTGACCCAAAGAAATTTACGGCAGTTTTTGAAAAACCTCGATCGCTTCAAAGCCGCTTTCCCCCACTACGCCGACTATGACCTCTATGGGGCCGTTGCTGCGATCGAAGTCGATGGCGAAGTCGATCGCTATGCCATCAACCAAGGGCTATTCCTGATCCAACAATCCGGCGAAAGCGTCAAAATCAGCAACGCCAGCACCTTTGTCCCCCGCGCCTGGTAAACCCACCCCTCGGCCAGGGACCGCACTGCTGGCAATGCAAGCCTTAGAGGGTCTGGATTGAGAGCCTGAATTGGGATCCTGGATTGAGATCCTTGAAGATCTTTGAAGTTTTAGGGCGATCACGAAAACCTCTGACACACTACTGGGGGGAGTTTGTGGATCCCGCTGGACTGACGCGATCGGCACTCAATGCTCGATCGACCCTCAATTCAGCAACACTGGTCTCAAATCCCTCCAGCTTCGTTTAAGATTCCGCAACATCGTTACGAAAAATCTAGGATTTGTTAACAGATTCCGGACTGTTGTAACGATAAAGCCCCAGTCTCGGCTCCATTGGGCCAAAATTGGGAACAGTCTCGACGGACGCTGGGATCTCCAAACGCTATTCAATCTTTCACCCAGGTCGATCGCACCGTCGATCGTCCCCCTGGGTCCAAGCTATGCCCGATAGATCCGGAGATCTTTATATTGTTGCTCACGCATATTGCCCACGCTCAATGATCTGCCCATGGATCTAGCACATTTTCCCTGGTTAACCACAACAATTCTCTTCCCCATCGCCGCTGCACTCCTCATTCCCTTCATACCGGATAAAGGCGATGGCAGTACAATTAAGTGGTATGCCCTTACCGTAGGGCTAATCGACTTCATTATTCTCATCTACGCTTTCTACACCCAGTACGACTTCAGCAATCCAGATTTGCAACTGGTGGAAAGCTATCCCTGGGTTCCCCAAATTGACCTGAACTGGTCCGTGGGAGCCGACGGCCTTGCCATGCCCCTAATCCTGCTAACCGGCTTTATTACAACCTTAGCAGTGCTGGCAGCTTGGCCCGTCACCCTCAAGCCCCGTCTCTTCTATTTCCTCATCCTGTCGATGTATGGGGGACAGATCGCGGTGTTTGCGGTTCAGGATATGCTGCTCTTTTTCCTGACTTGGGAACTGGAGTTAATTCCGGTTTACCTGTTGCTGTCCATTTGGGGCGGAAAAAAGCGGCAATACGCAGCAACCAAGTTTATTCTCTATACCGCCGGTAGTTCCCTCTTTATTTTAGTGGGAGCCTTCGCCATGGCCTTCTATGGAGACACGGTTACCTTTGACTTCCGTGCCCTTGCCAACAAAGACTATGCCCTCGGCTTCCAGCTATTGGTCTATGCAGGCTTTTTGGTCGCCTATGGGGTCAAGCTGCCGATCGTGCCGCTCCATACCTGGCTTCCCGATGCCCACGGTGAGGCCACAGCCCCGGTCCATATGTTATTGGCGGGAATTCTGCTGAAAATGGGCGGCTATGCCCTAATTCGGATGAATGCCGGGTTCCTCCCCGAAGCCCATGCCCAGTTTGCGCCCATTTTGGTGATTTTGGGCATCGTCAATATTGTCTATGCGGCGCTGACTTCCTTTGCCCAGCGGAACCTCAAACGAAAAATCGCCTATTCCTCCATTTCCCACATGGGCTTTGTCCTCATTGGGATTGGCTCCTTTACCAACATTGGCCTTGCCGGGGCGATGCTGCAAATGATCTCCCACGGTCTGATTGGGGCTAGCCTCTTCTTCTTGGTGGGGGCCACCTACGATCGCACCCATACCCTCATGCTGGATGAGATGGGCGGGGTTGGTAAGCGGATGAAGAAGCTGTTTGCCATGTGGGTAACCTGCTCGATGGCTTCCCTAGCCTTGCCGGGAATGAGCGGTTTTGTGGCGGAACTGATGGTGTTTATTGGTCTTGCGACCAGTGATGCCTATGGGTTCTTGTTCCGGCTCGTTGCGGTGATTTTGGCGGCGATCGGGGTGATTCTCACGCCGGTTTACCTTCTGTCGATGTTGCGGGAGATTTTCTACGGTCCTGAAAATAAGGAACTGGTGGAAACCCAAAACCTTGTCGATGCAGAACCGCGTGAAATTTATATCATTGCCTGCCTCTTGGTGCCCATTATCGGCATGGGCTTCTATCCCAAGGTGGTGACGCAAATTTACGATGCGACGGCGGGTAAGATGACGGCACTGCTGCGATCGGCGGTGCCCACGCTGGAGGCTAATCAACCAGCCACAGCCCCTAGTCGTATTTTTGAGGGACTTGAAGTGGCAGAAGCCCCCGCGATCGCCGACTAACTTCCCAAAATTTCTGATACCTTCGTAACATAGGGTGGGCAATGCTCACCCTATTTCTTGGAACTCAGTTGCAATGAAAGTAGAATCTATTACAGTTCAGAACTTTAAACGCTTTGACAATATTGAAGTATCTTTTAAAAATAAAACTCTGGGTGAGGTCACCAACCGCTTCCTCATTCTTGGCGATAATGGCAGCGGGAAAACCACGCTTTTACAGGCAATAGCTCTGCCACTCGCCTTAGCGACCAAAAAAATTCAATCATTATCCGAGTTTGACTGGATAGGGTTTCTATCTAGTCGGTTCTGGCTTTGCGGATCTCC
>JBMTWK010000175.1:0-6615 GCA_049452395.1 Prochlorothrix sp.
TATCGGCTGAAGCCTTTGCGGCGGCGGCCTTTGGGGAAAATGTGGTCAGTCTGTTCCGCCTCCATTTCCAAACGATTTTGGTGACGGATTACCACATTGAGACCGAGGATACCCTCAATGGGATGCTGTTGGCGGAGATTGCCTATGGCTATGGGGTGGTGCCGATTTTTCACCAACGGCTGGGGGAGGGGCAACCGTTGCCGATGCCGTCCGATGATGTGCGGCTTCAGGTGGGCGATCGGCTGGTGGTGTTGGCGACAATTCAGGCGTTGAAGCAAATTGAGCAGGGGGTGATGGCTCCGCGCAATTGGCAGGTGCGGGTGGAGCAGGCCCGAACCCGCGAGGCGGCGATGGCGGGTGCGTTGACGATCGCCCGGATCACGGGTTGCATTCCCGTTATTGCCCAAACCTTGATGGATCATTTGCCCGGTCTGGTCCCGATCCCCCTCTACCAACACCAAGCCCTGCGTTTGGTGCGCAAGCTTCAGCAGGTGAAGGTGCGGGCACGGGCGATCGAAGTGGTTACGGCTCCGATTCATTAGCTAACGTGAACCCCTCATCCCTTGGAACAAGCGACACATCGCTCTATTCGGCGGCGATCGCCAGTTCCCGATCGATCTCGGCCTCCAGTTCCTTGACCCGATCCGGGTGGATATCGAGCAACTCCAGCAGTTCTTGGTACAGGCGCAGTTCATTCACGGCGACCATATTGTCGGCCCGCATGACCCGATAGCTAAGCTGCAAGGCCAGTTCCCGATCGGCCTGGGTTTCCAGTTGGGGGACGAGGGTGGCGGGGGGGATGTGGCGCAGCAGCAGATCGGGCAAATCTTCCCGTAGTCTGGTTTTTTGCTGGGGATCCGTAATAATGACCTCGCAGAGATACTCTAAAATCTCCTCGATTTCCTGGGGTTCCACTTGGCCATCGGCCCAGGCCATGGATGCTGCAATTTGCATCAGGGCAATTTGGCTGGCCCGCAGGTTTAAGGTCGGACGGGAGAGGCGGTTTTGGACTTCGAGTTCGATCGCCCGCGCCTGCCCTGGGGTCAGTTCCAGAAGCTGAACTAGCTCCTGATAAACCTTATCTTCCTGCTCATTGATTAAGTTGGAGCAAATGACCTCATAGCTGAGGGCGAGGGCTTGCTGGCGCTGTTCTGGGGTTTTTAGGGCCTGGACCAACTGTTTTAGGGAGAGATTCTGGGACAGATAGTTCTGTAGCTCCTCCCGCAGTTCCTTTTGTTGGTCTAGGGACTGGGCAAACTGGCGGCTCAGGCGAGAGAGGATGATTTCCTGCTGGACGGGGGCAAAGTTACGATCGGCCCAAGCCAAAGCTGCCGCAATCCGCAGCACAGCTAGTTGGCTTTCCGTAATGCTGGGGGCTTGGCCCAAATAGACTTCAATGACGCGGGGATCGCTCTGGACCTGATCCATAGTGCCCTCACAAAGCACCGTCCCTTCATGGAGCACGGTTACCTTTTGGGCAATTTGCCGCACAAATTCCATATCATGCTCAATCACCACCACGGAGTGGTTTTGGGCGAGGGCAATGAGCAGTTCCCCCGTGCGCTCGGTCTCCTCATCGGTGAGGCCCGCAACGGGTTCATCCACCAGCAGCAGGTCTGGCGCTTGGGCCACCAACATGCCAATTTCCAGCCACTGCTTTTCGCCATGGGACAGGAGTCCGGCGGTGAGGTCTGCTTTGTGGTCTAGGCCAATGGTTTTGAGCAGTTGGCTGACGGTTTGCTGCTCTGGGGGCGGGGTTTTGCGAAAGAGGGTGGTAAAGACTCCTTTGCGGCGGTTACAGGACAATTCCAGGTTTTCGCGGGGGGTGAGGTTGAGATAAACGCGAGGGGTCTGGAATTTGCGACCGATGCCTAGGGCTGCAATTTCGTGCTCGGCGTAGCGGCTGAGATCTTTGCCTTTGAAGTGGACTGAGCCGATCGTGGGCTTGACCTTGCCGGTAATCACATCCAAAAACGTCGTTTTGCCTGCACCGTTGGGGCCAATGATGACCCGCAACTCTCCCGGCTCCATGGAAAAGTTCAAGGTATTCAGTGCTTTGAAGCCGTCAAAGCTAACGGTCAAATTATCGATTTCGAGAAGTTTGGCCATGGGGAAGTGAGTCCTGGTGACAGCCCAGTGCTGAAATGAGGGGGGGGGTGCGGGGGGGCAGGAGTGGGGACGGGAGAGGAGAGGGGGCACCGCCTGGGGCAGTTGGCAGGGTGCGCCGACCCAGACTGCTGATGGGCAACCGATGGGTCTGTCTCAGCCCGCGAAGGTGAGTGGAAGGGTTGAACTGAATCTTAGTGTAGATACCCCAATTCCGAAAGCCCGATCGTGGGGATTGATCCTTGATAGATTCTTGAGATTGGATAGAGTTTTGGGCGATTTGGGCTGAGATCACGGCGGGGGCAGAGGGCGATCGTCCTGATGGTCACGATCGGGCTAGAACATAAGGAGGGCGATCGTGATCATTGGCTTTACGCCAGCTTTACGCCAGCTTTACGCCTACTAGACCCCGACGTAAGTTTTACACCCAGTGTGAGCATCTCGCTCACGACGCGGGCAAGATGCCCGCACTCGAAAGGGTGGGGAATTTTTGCCCTGCTGTACTTGTCCTGCTGTACTTGTACAGATCTCGGTGCTGCCATTCTTTTCCTTTATCACATTTGCTCAAAATTTGTTGTTCTCTGGGCAACCCTTGCGGCCAGGGTAGGTATAGCATTATGGCCTGCGGCGGCTGCACTGTACCTGTATTGGTCCTTTGAACCCTGCAAATGTCAGTTCTGAGATGCAACCCAACAGCCGCTGAGTATTGATGAGTTCAAGCAATTACATGCGAATTTTTAGCCTACTGCTGTCGGTGCCCCTGTCCCCGCCACTCCTGGCCCTTGGAACTCCGGCCCGTGCAGAAGTTGCCACCGTCTACGCGGGTTACTATAACGGTGCCCCCACTGCGTCCGGTGAACTGTATTCCGATCAAAAATTAACCGCTGCCCACCCCAGCTTGCCCTTGGGGAGTTATGTGCGGGTGAGCCATGGCGATCGTAGTGTGGTGGTTAAAATTAACGATCGATGCGGCTGTGACATTGATCTCAGCCTTGCCGCTGCCCAAGCCTTAGGATTTGGCCGTAGCACTCGTCGGGTCACCGTTGAGCGAGTGTCTGGCCCCGATGCTGGGCCTCAGGTATCCTACTCCGCTGCGCCGACGACGATCGGACGGTTACCGGATGGTGCTGGAGCCGCGATCGAGTTTTTGCAGGGCGTAGGGGACGATCCAGGCCAATAGGGCCAACCCTAGCCAAAGCGGCGTGAGCCAATCGCCCCAGCGGCTGTACCCCGTTTGGTGGGAGCGCCGGTATAGGGTTTGTAGGGCTGTGCCATAGACCCCTGCTGGTAGTGGCTGCTCTAGGCTGCCCTGGGGATTGATAAAGCCGGAGTAGCCGGTGTTGGTGACCCGCACCAGCCAGCGATCGAAGGCTATGGCTTGCAGAACATCCTGGGCTTGGTGTTGGGCCATGAGCACTGGGCCGTAGGGATCGAGGTTGGAGAGGGTGACAATGAAGGAGGCCCCTGCGGCGACCTGTTGCCGGACGATCTCTGGGAAAAAGGGTTCGTAGCAAATGGCGATCGCGGCCTGTCCCCAGGGGGTGGTAAAGGTTTGGGGCGGGAGACCGGGGAGCATAGTGGAGTCGATCGGGGAGAGTTTGCCTAAAAAGCGGCTCAGGACGGTGCCCAGGGGAATATATTCGCCAAAGGGGACTAATTTTACTTTGTTATAGCGGGCTGTGACGGTTCCCCCTGGGTTAACGGCAAGGAGGCTTTGGGTAAAGTCACCGGGCCGATCGGCCTCTGGCCGCAGAAAGGTTCCCACCCAAGCCGGGATTGATCCCCGCTGCACGGTGCGGTATAGCTCACTATAGGCCCGGTTTAACCCTTCCCACAGCACCGGTAGTGCCCCCTCTGGCAGCACGACAACCTCGGCCCCCTGGGCTTCTAAGGCCCGGTATCCCTGGCTGTAGCCTGTTTCTGCGGCCCGCAGTCCCTCCGCTGTTAGCTTGATCCGCGTTGGGATATTGCCCTGAATAAAGCCAATTTTGAGGGCTTGCTCCGGTGCATCGGCGATCGATCGCTGCATCAGTCCCTGCCCCACGCCCCAGCAACCGATGGCTAAAACTAAGCTAAGGCTGGCTAAAAGTGCAGCAAACCGTTGCCTGCGTTGGCAAATTCCCCAAATTCCCCAGGCTAAGAGTCCGTTTATACCTAAAATCAGGCTGTCGAGGGTGAGGGGGCCGCTGAGTTGGGTGAGGTGGAGGAGGGCGGTGTGGTGGGGGCTTTGGGTGAGGGAGAGGGTGCTCCAGGTGAGGGGGGTCCAACTGAAGAGGGTGTGGAGGCTGTGCCAGAGGGCAATACCGAGGACGATCGAGGTGGTGCTGAGCCAGGGGAGGGAGCAAGCGGGCGGAGGCGGGGGGTTGCGGCGGTAAAAGGTCCAAATTGCGCGGTTGAGGCTAACCCAGGCCCAGATCAGGCCGGTTTGGGAGGCGGTGACGGCAATCCAAGCGCCTCCGGCGATCGCCACACTGGCCACTTCAGGCACCCCCATCCACATGAGGGGATGCAAGTCCCAAATCCAGTGCAGTAGCACCCCATTGTAAACGCCACCCCACAGGAGGGCCACTTTCCAGGGGGAGATCGGGCTTAAGGCCGAATTTTTCTCCGTTTTTGGGGATAGTTTAGCTCCCGGTGCCAATTCCCAGGGCAGAACCACCCACCAGAGGGGGATAAAGCTAAACCAGGCTAAACTGCTCCAACTGACGGGCGGAGCGGCGAGGGCCATTCCCCAGCCACTGAGGGCCGCTAGTCCCAAAAATAAATACAATCGCTGCATTAAAGCTGAGCCACTCCGAAAAATCTGCGAATACCTCTAGAAAAGTCCCTATTGCCGCTTCTATGCTCAAAATTATTAGCTTTTGGGCAGGGTCTTGCTTTGAACCTCCCCAAGCTGGAGGTGGCGGAACAGTTGCAGGGCAGTGGCCCAGACGAGGTAGCCTTGATCGTTGAGGTGGAGGCCGTCACTGCTGAGGGTTAGGCGTAAATTGCCTTGGTTATCGCTGAATAGGGGCCAGAGGTCGAGGAAGTAAACCCCTTCTTCCTGGGCCATGGCCTCTAGGGTCTGATTGAGGGCGTAAATCTTAGAATTGGGCAATGCCAGGAGGCGATCGCGGCCTTCCCAGGTTGCGCCCGGTCCGCTGTGGGGCAGGATCGACTGGACAACAATTTTACTGCGGGGGTGTTGGCTTTTGAGGTTGCGGACGATGGTCTGTTGCTCTTGGGCTACGGTTTCGGGTGCTGTGCCTTTAATGAGGTCATTAATGCCAATCATGACAAAAATCACCTCAGCATCGACTTGATCGAACAAATACAAGCGCTGGCGCAGTCCTCCGGCGGTTTCCCCGGAAATGCCTTGGTTGAGCCAGTTTACGCCCTGGGGTATCAGTTCTTCGGGGAACCAGAGGCTAATGGAGTCTCCGGCGAGGACCGATAAATGGGCGGGCTTTTGGGTTGCGGCAACGTCTGCTTCCTGGGCGAGGAGGGCGACCCAGCGTTCGTAGGAGAGTTGATGGCGGGGGTTTTGGGCGATCGGGTTGGTGCTGGCTTGGCCGAGGAGCGAGGCAGCGCCGTTGTTTTGTCCGGCGAGGGTGCCGGGGGCGGGGGGGCGGGGCCAACTGGAGAGCAGCACGACCCAGGTCAACAAAAAGCCGTTGACCACGAGGGAAACTAAAAACCAGAGGGGCAAGCTAAAACGGGGGGCTGAGGCCGTGACTGAGGGGGCGGGGTCTGGGGGGAGGGGGGAAGGGGCAGCCGGGGGCTGAAGCGAGGAGGGCTGCTGAAGAAAGGCCGGGACTTTGCGGGAAGAGGGGGAGTTTTGGGGGGAATGGGGTGCAGTGCTAGAGGCGGGGGCCGCAGTCAGGTCTAGATTCCGATCGCGATCGTTGCTGCTGCGGTTGTTGAAGTTGGGGTTAGAACGCATGGGAGGTACTGTCGTCCTTGCGCTTGATCCAGCGATCGAGGGTCATCCAAGCCGCAGGGTGCTCAAGCTGTTTCTCAAGCTCAGCTTGACTCAAACCCTAAAGAGGCCCACCGCAACGCCGTCTTACCTCAGCTTTAGACCTGGCCTGAATCCAGGTGGGTTCCTAACAGATCAGTTTGAAGTTTCCGGGTACAAGCCCGGTTTACTGCCACCAACCGCATAGGCCCCATTTAAAGCGCTTTGTAGATCATAAAACAATGTTGGCAGTCACCAACGCCGCAGTGGAAACCCAACTTATTCTACCGATCTGGCCCCAAAATCGCTAGGGCGATCGGTAATCTTTTTGGACTCTTGGCTAATTCTAGGGGAGTTTTGCCGCCGATTGCAAATCGGCGATCCCAGGGGATTCTAGGGGAGTTTTGCCGCCGATTGCAAATCGGCGATCCCAGGGGGGGTTAGAAGCGATCCTCGTTCCCATGCTCTGCGTGGGAACTCCTCCCCAGGCGCTCCAGCGCCCTCTGCTCTACTCACCGGAGTTTTGCCGCCGATTGCAAATCGGCGATCCCAGGGGGGGTTAGAAGCGATCC